>NZ_JBGOSN010000043.1:0-32050 GCF_046335115.1 Paracoccus sp. P2
ACGCGCCAGCTATCTGGTAAGCGCGCGCGCCATGGCGCCGGTCACCGCCGCGTGGCCGGATTTTACTCCGCCGCGTGGCCGGATATTGCACCGCCGTTGACAGCCGAACTCGTGGAGTTCCGGCGCCGCATCGGCCAGCTCCAGCACGGCGTGATCGTGCACCAGCTCTGCCGTTCGGTCTGGCTGCGCTGGCTGGAGACGGCGGTACTGTCGGGCGCGCTCGATGCCGATCCGGCAGAGGTGCGGCCGGTGCAATGGATCCCGCCGCGCTGGGACTGGGTCGATCCGCTGAAGGACATCCAGGCGCAGGTGCTGGCGATGGAGGCCGGCATCACCTCGCGGCGCAAGGTGGTCGAGGCCACCGGCTACGACATCGAGGAAGTCGACCGCGAGAACGCCGCCGACGCCGCGCGTGCCGCGGCCCTAGGCCTGCGCTACCGCACGAGCCCGGGCGAGACGCAGGGTGCCCGCGCGACGCCGGCAACAAGGCCCGAGCCCGCTGATGGCGCGGGCGACAGCACGGATGACGGCGCCGCAGCGACAGATCCGGCCACCGAACAGGAGTGACGACATGGCAAGCTGGTATGCGATCCGCGCCCGGGGGACCGGCGCGGAAGTGGCGATCTATGACGAGATTGGCGCCTACGGGGTCTCGGCGAAGGGCTTTCTCGCCGAACTGGGCGCGCTGCCCGACGGTACCCCGGTCGATTTGCGGCTGAACAGCCCCGGCGGCTCGGTCTTCGACGCAGTCGCGATCCACAACGCGCTGAAGCGACACGAGGGCACCGTCACGGTCTGGATCGACGGCATCGCCGCCTCGGCCGCCTCCTACATCGCGATGGCAGGCGACGAGGTCGTCATGCCCGAGAACGCATTCCTGATGATCCACGATCCCTCCGGCCTCGTGATGGGCACGGCCGAGGACATGCGCGCCATGGCCGAGGCGCTCGACAAGGTGAAGGGCAGCCTCGTCTCGGGCTACGCTGCGAAATCCGGCCGGACGCCCGAGGAGGTCTCCGCGCTCATGGCAGCCGAGACCTGGTTCGACGCTGGCGACGCCGTGGCGCAGGGCTTCGCCGACCGCCTGATTGAGCCTGTTCGGATCGCCGCGAACTTCGACATCGGGCGCTTCCGGAACGCGCCGCCGGTGTTGGTCGAGACCGTCGAAGCGGAAGCGGACGCCGGCGACGAGACCGATGGCGCCGAAACCGAAGCGGACAAAGGCAACACAGAGACAGCGGAGAACGATGAGGTCTCGGACGCCGACGACGAGCAGGAGGCTGCCCCCGACGCCCCTCAGCCACCGGCCAATACGCCGCCGCCGGGCGGCGCGCTGCCGGACCCCGCCGCGATCCGGGCAGAGGCCATCGGGCACGCCCGGGACGTCGTCGATCTCTGCCGTCTCGCGGGTCAGCCGCAGATGGCGGGCCGCTTCCTCGAACAGGACGCCAGCCTCGACGAGGTGCGCGCCGCGCTCCTCGCCGCCAAGGCCGAGGCCGAGCCCGAGATCGCACCCCATCACCCGCAGCCCGGTCGGTCCTCGGCCGCGCGCCCCTGGGGCGAGATCGTCGCCCGCACCTTCAAGCTGAAAGGATGACACCATGACCACGCTCGTCGAAGGCACGCAACCAGGGGGCTTCCTCGTCTGGGAAGCCTTCCGCGACTACACCCGCGAGACGATCACCGTCGCCGCGAGCACGCTCGAGCCCGGCACCGTGCTCGGCAAGATAACCGCGTCCGGAAAGTACGCCGCCCACGACCCGGCCGCCGTCGACGGCACTGAGACCGCCGTCGCCGTGCTCTGGGGCAAGGCGGATGCGTCCGGTGGCGACGCGCCGGCCGTCGCGATCGTCCGCGGTCCTGCCATCGTCAACCGTCACGATCTCGTCTTCGCCGGCACGCCCAGCGAGGGAGAGATCGCGGCTGCGCACGCCGCGCTCCTCGCCGCGGGCATCCTCGTCCGCTGACCCAATCCCCATATTTACGCGCGCCCGGACGCAATACCGGCATCCACTTTTGCTGGGCGCGCTCCAGACAGGAGGCATCCTCATGGCCACCATGGACATCTTCGAAGGCGATGCCTTCACCATCGTCGAGCTCACCCGTGCGCTCGAGAACATCCCCTACAAGCCGGCGCTGCTCTCGGGCTCGAACCTCTTCAGCCCGCGCGGCGTGCGCGCCCGCACCGTCGTGATCGAGAGCCGCGACGGCACGCTGTCGCTGATCCCGTTCTCGGAGCGCGGCTCGGCCTACGAGCAGCAGGTGCCCGACCGGCGCGAGATGCGCGCCTTCGTCTGCCGGCAGTTCAAGAAGCAGGACGTGCTCTGGGCCTCCGAGATCCAGTCCGTCCGCGACTTCGGCTCGGAGAGCGCCACCCAGCAGGTCCAGACCGAGGTGGCGTACAGGCTGCGCAAGCTCCGCCAGGACGCGGAGACGACCTTCGAGTATCACCTCCTGAACGGCATCCAGGGGCTGGTGAAGGACCCGAAGGACCACGCCACGGTCGTCAACTACTTCACAGAGTTCGGCATCACGCCGGCGGCCGAGATCGACTTCGACCTCGACAATGCGAGCCCGGCCTCGGGAGCACTGCGAAAGCGCTGCCAGGCGCTCATCGAGAGCGTCGAGGATTCGATGGGCGGGCTCTCGGCCGGCGCCGTGCAGATCCGCGCGGAATGCGGCTCGGCCTTCTTCGCCGATCTCGTGGCCCACAAGGAGGTGCGCGAGACCTATCTCAACACCGCCGCCGCGGCCGACCTGCGCGGTCGCGTCGCTGATGAGGTCAGCTTCGGGGGGATCACCTTCCGCCGTTATCGCGGCGGCGTCGGCTTCACCGTGCCGACCGACAAGGCGTTCTTCTATCCCGAAGGTATCGAGGGGCTGTTCGAGATCTACTACGCCCCCGCCGACACCTTCGAGACCGTCAACACCCTCGGCCAGCCGCTCTATGCCCGCACCATTCCCGACCGGGACCGCGACGAATGGGTACGGCTCGAGATCGAGAGCAACCCGCTGCCGATCTGCACTCGCCCGCAGGTGCTGCGCTCAGCACGACGGACCTGATGACCGTCTTCGCCGCCGCCCTCGACGCGCTCTTCGCCGATGCGCATCTCGCACGTGACGTCGTCTACACCGCCGAGGGCGGCGCGCCATCGCTGGTCCGCGCGATCCTGCGCCGGCCCGACGACGTCACGAACTTCGGCAACGCGCGCATCTGGTCGGAGACCACCCGGCTGGATCTACGCCTCGCCGAGGTGGCGAACCCGCGGCCCGGCGACCGCATCGAGATCGACGGCGACGCCTTCCTCGTCCAGGGCGAGCCCGTCCGAGACCGGGAGCGGCTCGTCTGGACCGTGGAATTGCGCCCGGCCTGATCGCGATGAAGCTGAAACTCGACATTACCCCGGACCTCGTCGTCGCCATGGCCGCAGAGGTGAAGGCGGGCGAGAAGGCCGTCACCGCCGCCATGCGCGAGGCCGGGACCGGGCTCAAGGCCGCCTGGCGCGACCAGATCACCGGCGCGGGGCTCGGACGGCGGCTGGCAAACTCAATCCGGCTCGCCACCTACCCGAAGGCCGGCGAGAGCCTGAACGCCGCGGCGCTGGTCTGGTCCAAGGCCCCGGTCATCGTCGGGGCCCACGACTCCGGCCCGCTGATCCGCTCGAAGGAGGGGTTCTGGCTGGCGATCCCGACCGAGGCCGCCGGGCGGGGCCTGCGTGGCGCCAAGCTCACCCCCGGCGAATGGGAACGCCGTCGCGGCCTGCGCCTCCGCTTCGTCTATCGACGCCGGGGCCCGAGCCTGCTCGTCGCCGACAGGGCCCGCATCAACACCCGCGGCCAAGCCGTGGCGTCACGCTCGAAGATCGGCCGCAACCAGGTCACAGCGCCGATCTTCCTCCTCGTCCCACAGGTCAAGCTGCCGAAGCGGCTCGATCTGGACCGCGATGCCGCGCGGGCCCACGACAGCGTGCCGGGGTTGATCGTAGCGAACTGGGTGGAGAGCAGATAAGTTGCCCGCCCCTTCAGCATCGAAGGAGGCCTCTTCTCTCCTTGAAAACGTGCGGACATGGCCTTGGGGCCAACTTCTCACTCGTCAGCCGACTTCGCCCACTCGAAGCACTTGGCCCGCTCGGCCTTTTCCACCGCAAGCGGGTGCTGATCCTCGCTCACTACTCCCCGCCGAACCAAAGATTCAAAGAACCCTTCCCCGCATGTCCCGGTGTCAGCCGAAACAATCAAAGCGCTAAGCAGTGGCCACCTGCGGCGTTCGCATTCCAGCTGAACTTCCTCGAGATAGTGGGGAACCTGACGATGGAGCTGCCCCCATGATCGGCCGTGGGTGCAATGGTCGGTGAAATCCTTGTAGCCAGCCGTGCGCTCCTTCTTTGCCAGGGACCTGAGATAGGAGAGCGCGCTGTCCATGCAGAAATGCGTCTCCCGCCGAGCAAGGATCTCACCGACCTCAGCCCGCTGCTCTGGATGAGAGTCGTAAATGCGCTTGAGGGCTTCGCTGGAGAAACCTGTAAATCTACTGACCATTCCTCACCTCCGAGTGGCAATACATGGGGTCGCGCAAGCTTTGCGATGCATCCCTCTACTCACCGACATATATCGCGGTGATCCGTTCATCGTTCTGCGCGTTTCCGCCAATCTCTGGAAGTAATCACCCGTGTCTACCCCCCGCGAGACCATCCTCGCCGCGCTGCACGCGCGGCTCTCGGCGCTGCCCGCCACGGCCCTGCGCGGCGAGGTGCTGCCCGAGCGCGTGCCGGCCGATGGCCTGCTGATCCTGCGCGACGGCGAGCCGGGGGAGCCAGAGGTAACCCTGTCGCCGCTGGCCTATCACTATCAGCACCGCGCCGAGATCGAGGCTGTCGTGCAGGGCGCCGACCGTGACGCCGTCTTCGACACGCTGACCGTCAGCATCGGCGCGGCGCTCGCGGCCGACCGCACACTGGGCGGGCTCTGCGACTGGATCGAGGCTGAAGCGCCGCGGGTAGTGGACCTGCCAGTCGAGGGTGCCGCGAGCCTCAAGGCGGCGGTGATCCCCGTTTTGCTTCACTACTCCACGGCCGACCCGCTCGGGTAGAGCCGACGGGTCAGTTGCCGCGACAGGTGCCGTAGTAGCCGCCCGAGAAGTAGCAGTATTCTCGGGCTACTCCGGCAGCAATCATCTGGGCTGCAACATCGCGGCCATCGGCGAGGAAGCACTGCCCGACGATCCGTCCGTACCGGTCGATATCGCGCACGCGACAGGTCAGGCTTTGCCCGGTGACCAGCCGCCGCAGAGTAGACGTCGCCGCGGAAGCACCGCGCTCGTTGCGCTCCGGAGCGTCGAGGCCCCAGACGCGGATCGGCCGTTCAACGCCGCGAAGTGAGAAGGTGTCGCCGTCCGTCACATAGCGGACCGCGCCGCTCACGGTATTCGTCTGTGCCGAGACGGGGCCAACCGAAAGAACCATGATCGCGAGGACAGAAACGATCATCCTGGTAATGATCGACCGACCGAAAATACTGAGCGGGGAATTGGGACGAGTACTGCGCATGACCTTCATGTGCGGCACGGCCTGACCGAACGCAACCGCGCTTCGACACCATCAAGGAGTTCACCATGGCACGAGCCCAGGGGGCGCGGGCGCTGATGGCGCTTGCGTTCGAGACGACCTATGGAACGCCGCCCGCCAGCGGCTACACGCGCATGCCCTTCGCTAGCACCTCGCTGGGGGCGGAGCAGCCGCTTCTGAACTCGGAACTTCTCGGCTATGGCCGCGACCCGCTGGCGCCGATCAAGGACGCGGTGACGGCCGATGGCGATGTCGTGGTGCCGCTCGACGCCGAGGCGTTCGGGTTCTGGCTGAAGGCAGCGTTCGGCGCGCCCACGACCACGGGTGTGGAAGCGCCATACAGCCACGAGTTTCAGTCCGGGTCCTGGACGCTGCCCAGCATGTCGATCGAGACCGGCATGCCGGAGGTACCGCGTTACGCGATGTACTCGGGCTGCGTGCTCGACCAGATCACCTGGCAGATGCAGCGCTCGGGCCTGCTGACCGCAACGGCGCGGCTGGTGGCGCAGGGCGAGACGGTGGGCACGACCACCAGCGCCGGAACGCCAGTTGCACTGGAGCTGAAGCGCTTCGGGCATTTCAACGGGTCGATCACGCGCAATGGCACCGCCCTCGGCAACGTGGTCTCGGCCGAGATCACCTATGCCAACAACCTCGACCGCATCGAAACCATCCGGAGCGACGGCCGCATCGACGGCGCGGACCCCTCCATCGCGGCGCTGACCGGCCGGATCGAGGTGCGCTTCGCCGACCAGACCTTGGTGACGCAGGCGATCAATGGCGATCCGTGCGAGATGGAATTCGCCTACGTCCTGCCCTCGGGCGAAAGTTTCACCTTCACCGTGCACGCCGTCTACCTGCCGCGCCCGCGCATCGAGATTTCCGGGCCGCAAGGCGTGCAGGCCACCTTCGACTGGCAGGCGGCGCGCGACAGCGTCGTCGGCCGGATGTGCACCGCCACCCTCGTGAACGATGTGGAGACGTATTGATGCTGACGCTCGACCTGACCAACGCCCCGCGCTGGCATGACCTCTCGCCCGGTGTCCGGGTGCAGCTCCGCCCGCTCACCACCGCCCTGATGGTGGCAACACGCAGCGATCCCGCCGTCGAGGCAATTCCGAAGGAGGCTTCCGACGAGGAGCGCGCCGTTGCGTTCGCAAAGGCGCTGGCCCGCCGCGCGGTGCTCGCCTCGGAGGGCATCGGCGATGCTGACGGCAAGCCCATCGACCCGAGCCCCGAGGCCATCGACGCACTGCTCGACGTCTGGCCGATCTTCGAGGCCTTCCAGCTGACCTACGTCTCCAGGGGCCTTCTGCTGGAACAGGAAAAAAACGCCTCCGCGCTCTCGCCGAATGGTCCTTTGGCGGGGGCGATCGATACTGCGAAGCCTGCGCGCAAACCTGCCCGGACTGCCCGGCGCGGCTGAACCGTCCGGAAACGCCGGAGGGTTGGCAGGTCTGGGACCTGGTCGGCCGCCTCGGCGGCCAGCTGCGTGTCCTGCCCGGCGCGGTGATCGGCTGGGACATGTCGGCGGCGCTCGCGCTTGGTGACGCCCTCGGTGTGCCGCCGCTCGCCATGGCCGAACTGCTGCCCGTCATCGAGGCGGTGATGGTCCGGAAGCTGAACGAGGAGCTGAGCGCGAATGGCGGCCCGGGGGTCAGGCCTTGATCTTTTCTATCAGCGTGACGCCGGGCAGTCCCTTGAAATGTGCGTCGCAGGTCAGGAGCGTCGCGCCCTGCGCGCGGGCGGTTGCGAAGATGATGGCGTCGGCGGTGGCGAGCTTGTGCTCCCGGCACGCTTCCGCCGCCGCCAGCGCGATCTCGGTGTCGAGCGGAACGACCTGGCAGACCTGCGTGAAAGCGATCACCTGATCGGCCTTGTCCTCGCCGACCTCGCGCGTCAGCCATTTCGCCAGCTCGAGCTGGACCATGGTCGGGACGAGCCACTCGGCCTGTTCGGGCAGATGTTCAGACAGCGTCTCGCCGGTCGGCGAGCCGATGAGCCACTCGATCCATGCCGACGTGTCGACGAGGATCATCAGAACCGGTCCGTCCGGTCGCGATAATCGGTGGCGGACGCGCCGCGCGCGAGCCCCTTCAGCGCCTCCCGCTTGGGCACCGGCACCAGCAGGACGCCCGTGCCTTTCGGGATGAAGGCAAAGGTCAGCCCGGCCTCCCAGTGCTGGGCGGCCCGGATCGCCTTGGGGATCGAGATCTGGAACTTCGAGGACAGGGTCGCGGTCTCGGCCATGGTCATACCTTCATTTGATCGATGGCGTAAACGTAAGACGCCGATACGGCGAAAGCAAGGAGTCTGACCGATGGCCGAAAAACGGGTCAGCGTCCGCCTCGCGGCCGTGGGCGGACGGCAGGTGCGCGCCGAGCTGGAAGGCGTCGGCGAGGCCGGATCGCGCGGCTTTGGGCGGCTCAGCCGCGAGATGGAGGCGACGAACGCCCGGCTTGCAGCCTTCTCGCGGCGGGTGCGTGTGGCCGCTGCCGCCGCAGTTGCCGCCGCTGCCGCTGCTGGCGTGGCGATGATCCGGTCCGGTCTGCAAAAGGTCGACGCACAGGCAAAGCTTGCACAGTCGCTGGGGACCACGGTGTCCTCGATCCAGACCCTAGAGCGCGCGGGCGAGTTGGCGGGCGTGTCGATGTCCGGCATCGAACAGGCCACGAAGGATCTGACGCGCCGTCTCAGCCAGGCGGCCGCCGGGACCGGCCCGGCTGCCGACGCGCTCGACCGGCTGGGGCTCTCGGCCAACGAGCTGATTGCGCTGCCGCTGGACCAGCGGGTTGGTGCGATCAACGCGGCCATCGAGAGCTTCGTGCCTGCCGCCGAGCGCGCGGCGGTCGCGGGCCAGCTGTTCGGCGAGGAAGGCTCCATCGCCATGTCGCGGATCGACACCGCGACGCTGCGCCAGGCAACGGAGGACGTGCTCGCTTTCGGGGTCGTCGTCTCCGAACAGGATGCCGACCAGATCGAGCGGACGAACGACGCCATCTCCCGGCTTGGGCTGATCTGGCGCGGGCTGTCGAACCAGCTGGCGGTCGCAGCAGCGCCGGCGCTGGAAGCCGTCGCCAACGCCATGGCGGCGGTCGCCAGCCGCACCGGCCCGCTGGGCATCGCGATCCGTGGCCTGTTCGACAACATCGGTCGCCTGACCACCTACGCCGCGACCTTCGCGGCCTTCCTCGCGGGCCGCTGGGTGGCGGGAATGGCTGCCGCGGCGCTCTCCGTGCGCGGCCTCGCCACCGCTCTGGTCGTCCTGCGCGGGGCGTTGATCCGCACCGGCATCGGGGCGCTGGTCGTCGGCGCGGGCGAGCTCGTCTACCAGTTCACCCGGCTTGTCTCCGGCGTGGGGGGCTTTGGCGAGGCGATGTCGCTCCTGAAGGACCTCGCCGTTGAGGTTTGGGAGCGGATTCGCATGGGCGCGACGGCGGCTGGTGCCGCCGCCACGGCGATGTTCTTCGACCTGAAGGCCGACGCCGCCTCCGGAATGCAGAGCGCCATCGAGAGCGTCGTGGCGTTCGGCAACACCGCCGCGAACACGTTTGAGGGCGCCTACGAGGCGATCAAGGCGATCTGGGGCCTGCTGCCCGCCGCCATCGGCGATCTGGCGTTTCAGGCGGCGAACAGCCTGGTCGACGGCGTCGAGGCGATGCTGAACGGCGTGGTCTCGCGCATCAACGGCTTCATCGGCGGCATCAACCAGGGGCTGGAAGCGCTCGGCTCCGAGCGCCGCATCTCGCTGGTGCCCGACCTCGACCTCGGCGAGATCGAGAACCGCTTCGAGGGCGCAGCCAGCGCTGCGACGACGGCGGCGCAGGCGGCGTTCGACCGCGCCTTCGAGGACAACCCGCTCACCGCGCCCGATCTCGGACTGACGGACGCGGCCGCCCGTACGCTCGAGTCGGCGAATGTCTATCGCGGCGCCGCGCGCGATCTGGCCGAAGGGGCCCGCGCGCCTCTCGAAAGCTGGCAGGCCCTGCGCGATGCGGTGCGCGGCACCGATGAGGACGGCGCCGATGCGCTGGCCGAGGCCACCGGAGCGGCCGAGCGGCTCGAGACGGCGCTCGGCGATGCCGGGCGCGCCGCGACGGATGCAGGTGCGGCGGCCGGAGCTGCCGCTGCGGCAGCGGAGCCCGCGACCGAGGCCGCCGTCACCGGGTGGCAGGCGGTCACGGCGGCGCTGTCGGATTACGCCAGCAAGGCCCGCGACATCGGTGGCGACATCGGCCAGAGCCTTGTCGGCGCCTTCCAGTCGGCGGAGAACGCGGTCGGCCAGTTCGTGAGGACCGGGAAGCTGAACTTCCGAGACCTGGTCACCTCGCTGCTGGCCGATCTCGCCCAGCTCGCGGCGCGGCGCTTCATCCTCGGGCCGATCGCCAATGCGCTCTCCGGCGTGTTCTCCGGCGCAGGCGGCATCTTCGCCAACGTCCTGCATGCGGGCGGGATGGTGGGGGCCGCAGGACCCGCGCGTTTGGTGCCCGCCACGGCCTTCGCCGCCGCGCCGCGCATGCATGGCGGCGGCATGGCCGGACTGCGCCACGACGAGGTGCCAGCCATCCTGCAGCGGGGCGAGCGGGTTCTTTCGCGTCGCGAGACACAGGTCTACGGCGCGGGCGGCGTCAGCATCACCATCATGGCGCGTGACGCCGAGAGCTTCCGCCAATCGCGCACGCAGGTCGCGGCCGACATCGCCCGCGCCGTCTCGCTCGGCCGCAGAGGGCTCTGAGCCATGGCGTTTCACGAGGTCCGGTTTCCCGACAACATCAGCCGCGGCGCGCGGGGCGGGCCGGAGCGGCGCACCCAGATCGTCGAGCTCGCCTCGGGCGACGAGGAGCGTAACGCCAGCTGGGCCAACAGCCGCCGTCGCTACGACGTCGCCTACGGCATCCGCCGCGCCGACGACCTGGCGGCGGTCGTAGCCTTCTTCGAGGCGCGCAACGGCCGCCTGTATGGATTCCGCTTCAAGGACTGGGCGGATTACAAGTCCTGCCTGCCGTCGCAGACGCCGGGGCCGACCGACCAGGCAATCGGCGCCGGTGACGGCACGACGACCGCCTTCCAGCTGGTGAAACGCTACGCCTCGGGAAGCCAGACATGGGTGCGCACGATCACCAAGCCGGTCGCCGGTACGGTCCGCGTCGCCCTCGATGGCGCGGAGCAGTTAGTCGGCTGGTCAGTCGATACCACGACCGGCGTCGTGACCTTCGACAGCGCGCCTGCGGGCAGCGTCGCAATCACCGCGGGCTTCGCCTTCGACGTGCCAGTCCGCTTCGACACCGACGCGCTCGACGTGACGCTCGACCTCGAGCGGCTTGGCTCGATCACCTCCATTCCGCTACTGGAACTGCGCCGATGAAGACCCTTGATCCCGCCCTGCAGGCCCATATCGACGAGGGCACGACCACGCTTGCCTGGTGTTGGCGGATCGCCCGCGCCGACGGCGTCACCTTCGGATTCACCGATCACGACCGGACGCTCAGCTTCGACGGGACCGACTTCGAGCCGGGAAGCGGGCTGACGGCGTCCGAAGTGCGCTCGGGCTCGGACCTGTCGGTCGATGCGCAGGACGCCGAGGGCGTGCTGACCTCCGACCGGATTACCGAGACCGACATCCTCGATGGCCGCTGGGATAACGCGGAGGTGGAGGTCTGGCGCGTGAACTGGGCGGACACCGGCCAGCGCGTGCTGATGCGGCGCGGCGCCATCGGCCAGATCCGGCGCGGGCGGCTCGCCTTCGTCGCCGAGGTGCGCGCGATCGCCCATGTGCTGGGCCAGACGGTCGGGCGGACCTTCCAGGCGACCTGTGATGCCGCGCTCGGCGATGGGCGTTGCGGCGTCGACCTGGAGGCCCCCGCCTTCATGGGCACCGGTGCGGTGATCGACCTTCTGCGCGACCGCGCCTTCACCGCCTCGGGGCTCGGCGGGTTCGAGGCCGGCTGGTTCACTTTCGGCACGCTGGACTGGACGAGCGGCGCGAACGCGGGGCGGCGCACCGAGGTGCTGGGCCATGACGTCACGGACGGCATCGCTGTGCTGACCCTGCTCGAGGCGCCGGTCCGTGCCATCGCCGAGGACGACGCGTTCACCATCCGCGCGGGCTGCGACAAGCGTATGGAGACCTGCGTCGCGAAGTTCGCCAACACCGCCAACTTCCGGGGTTTCCCGCATATCCCCGGCCAGGATGCCGTCCTCCGCTACGCCACCAAGGATGGCGGGCACGAGGGGTCGGTGCTGTGAACGCCGATCCGACGCGCGTCATCGCCAACGCGCGGTCATGGCTCGGCACGCCGTATCATGATCAGGCCAGCCTTCGGGGCGTGGGCTGCGACTGCCTCGGTCTAGCACGCGGCGTCTGGCGCGAGGTCGTCGGCCCCGAGCCGTTCCCGATCCCGCCCTACAGCCGCGACTGGGGCGAGACCGGCCCGCGCGAGGTTCTGGCCGAGGGCGCACGACGCATGATGATCGAGGTACCTCCTGTAGAGGCCGGTCCCGGCGCGCTGGTGCTGTTCCGCATGAAGCCCCGCGCCATCGCCAAGCATGTCGCGATCCTGACCGCGCCCGGCAGCTTCCTCCACGCCTACGAGCGGCTCGGCGTGATCGAGGAACGGCTCACCGCATCCTGGCGGCGGCGCATCGCCTTCGCCTTCCTGTTTCCGCAACGCTGAGAGCCCGACATGGCCACCCTCGTTCTCGGTGCCGCTGGCGCCGCCATTGGCGGTTCGATCGGCGGCGCGATCCTCGGCGTCAGCGCCGCGACCATCGGCGGCTTCATCGGCTCCAGCATCGGCTCGGTTGTCGACAGCTGGATCATCTCGTCGCTGGCGCCCACGCAGCGCATCGAGGGTGCGCGGCTCGACACGCTGCGCATCACTTCTGCCACCGAGGGCGCGATCATCCCGCGGCTCTATGGCCGCATGCGGATGGGCGGCAACATCATCTGGGCGACCGATTTCCGTGAGGAGACGAAGACCACCACGCAGGGCGGCGGCAAGGGCGGCGGGGGTGGCAAGGTCAAGACCACCGAGTATCTCTACTATGCCAGCTTCGCCGTCGCGCTCTGCGAGGGCCCGATCACCGGCATCGGCCGCATCTGGGCCGACGGCAAGCCGATGGACCTCTCCGGCGTCACCTGGCGCTGGTATCCCGGCGACGAGGCGCAGACCGCCGATCCGTTCATCGCGGCCAGAATGGGTGGGGCCGGCACGCCCGCCTATCGCGGCACGGCCTATGTGGTCTTCGAGGAACTGGCGCTCTCGACCTACGGCAACCGCCTGCCGCAGCTCTCCTTCGAGGTGTTCCGGCCGCTGGCGGATCCCGACACCGCCGAGGGGCTGACCCGCGCGGTCACCATGATCCCGGCCTCGGGCGAGTTCACCTATGCGACGCAGGCGATCCGCAAGACCGACGGCGGCGCGACGGTGCCCGAGAACCTGAACGCGCTGGCCGCCTCCACCGACATGGTGGAGGCGCTCGACCGGCTGCAGGCGATGGCCCCGGCAGTCGAAAGCGTCAGTCTCGTCGTCGCCTGGTTCGGCGACGATCTGCGCGCGGGGTCGTGCAAGGTGCGGCCGGGCGTCGAGGTCTCGGCCAAGTCGACCACGCCCGCCAGCTGGTCGGTCAATGGCGTCAGCCGCGCCAATGCCTTCCTCGTGAGCCGCGACGATCAGGACCGCCCCGTCTATGGCGGCACCCCATCCGACTTCGCCGTGGTGCAGGCGATCCAGGAGATGAAGGCGCGCGGACTGCGGGTGACCCTCTATCCGTTCATCCTGATGGACGTGCCGCCCGGCAACACGCTGCCGAACCCGTACTCCGACAACGCTGCCGAGACCGGTCAGCCTGCCTTCCCGTGGCGCGGCCGGATCACCTGCTCGCCCGCAGCGGGGTTCGCAGGGACCGTGGACAAGACCGCCACGGCCGCAAGCCAGGTCGCGGCGCTGTTCGGCGCGGCGACGCCCGCCAGCTTCAGCGTCTCGGGTCAGACGGTTTCGTGGGCCGGGCCATCCGGCGACTGGGGCCTGCGGCGCATGGTGCTGCACTACGCCCATCTCTGCGCGGCGGCGGGCGGCGTCGAGGCGTTCCTGATCGGCACCGAGATGCCGGGGCTGACCACCATCCGGTCGGGCGCCAGCACCTATCCGGCCGTGCAGGCCTATCGGGATCTGCTTGCGGATGTGCGCTCGATCCTCGGGTCCGGGACGAAGATCGGCTACGCCGCCGATTGGTCGGAGTATTTCGGGCATCAGCCGGGCGATGGCAGCGGCGACGTGTTCTTTCACCTCGATCCGCTCTGGGCCGATCCGGAGATCGATTTCGTCGGGATCGACAACTACATGCCGCTCTCCGATTGGCGCGACGGCTTCGAACATGCGGATGCGGCCGAGGGCTGGCCCGCAATCTACGACCGGGCATACCTACAGGGCAACATCGCGGGCGGTGAAGGCTTCGACTGGTTCTATGCTAGCGCGGCCGATCGCACCGGGCAGGTGCGGACCCCGATCACCGACGGTGCGGCCAGCAAGCCTTGGGTCTTTCGCTACAAGGATCTCCGCGCCTGGTGGTCGAACCCGCACTACGACCGCCCGGGCGGTGTGGAGGTCGGAACGCCGACGGCATGGGCGCCCGAGTCCAAGCCGATCTGGTTCACCGAGCTCGGCTGTCCGGCCATCGACCGTGGGACCAACCAGCCGAACGTCTTCTTCGACCCGAAGTCCTCGGAGAGCTTCACGCCGCATTTTTCGCGCGGCTGGCGCGACGACGCGATCCAGCGGGCGTATCTCGAGGCGACCTATCTCTGGTGGGGCGAGGCCGCCAACAACCCGGTGTCCTCGGTCTACGGCGGCCGGATGGTGCACGTTCCCGAATGCGCCGCCTGGACCTGGGACGCGCGGCCCTATCCGTTTTTTCCGGCGCTGACCGACGTCTGGACGGACGGGGCAAACTGGCGGCTTGGCCACTGGCTGACCGGACGGCTTGGGTCGGTGTCGCTGGCCGCACTCGTCCGGCACCTCTGCCTGCGCGCCGGGCTCCCCGAGTCCCGGATCGATGTCTCCGGGCTCTGGGGCGCGGTGGAGGGCTACGCCATCACGGCGCTGGAAAGCCCGCGCGCCTCGATCACCACGCTGTCGCGCCACTTCGGCTTCGACGCGGTGGAGACCGAGGGCGTGATCCGCTTCGTCATGCGCGGCCGAGCCTCCGTCGCCACGCTCGGTCCCGACGATCTGGTGGCCGCCCGCGAAGGCGACGTGCTGGAACTGACGCGCGGCCAGGAGACTGAGCTGCCGCAGGCGCTGAAGTGGCAGATCGCCCGCGCCGACGAGGATTACGACGCGGCCCTCGTCGAGGCGCGGCGCATCACCGTGGACACGACCCGGATTGCCTCGGAGTCCTTTCCGATGGCCGTGCCGCCCGAAGAGGCCGAACGCCGCTGCCGCCGGGCGCTGATGGAGGCGTGGGTGGGGCGCGAGACGGCGGCATTCAGTCTGCCGCCCTCGCGCCTCGCGCTCGATCCGGCCGACGCGATCCGGCTGGAGCATGACGGTCGGCTGGTCGATCTGCGGCTCGTTTCCATCGCCGACGCCGAGGCGCGCGGGATCGAGGCGGTCCGCCAGGACCGGGCAACCTACGATCTGCCGCCCGGCGATCCCCGCGCGGCCTCGCTGACGCGGGCTGTCGTGTTCGGCGCGCCGGATGCAGTGCTGATGGACCTGCCACAGCTGACCGAGGACCAGCCTGCGCATCGGCCGCTAGTCGCGGCGCATGCCATTCCTTGGCCCGGCGAGATGGCGGTGTTCCGCAGCCCCTCGACCGATGGCTTCGAGCTGCTGACGACGTTCGGCAGCCGCGCCCGGATCGGAGCGCTGGTCTCCGATCTCTACGCGGGCCCCACCTCGCGCTTCGATCTCGGCAATGCTCTGGTGGTCGACTTGCTAACCGGCACGCTGGAAAGCGTCACCGACCTGACGCTGTTCGGAGGGGCGAACGCGCTGGCTATCGAGAGCGCGCCCGGCACCTGGGAGATCGTCCAGGCGGGTGCGGCCGAGCTGCTGGCGCCCGGCCGGTATCGTCTGACCCGGCTCCTGCGCGGCCAGCGGGGGACAGAACGCGCCATAGGCAACCCGGCGCCCGCTGGCGCGCGGGTCGTCGTCCTGGACACCGCGCTCGCGTCACTGCCGAACGCAGAGGCCGATCTCGGCATCCCGTGGAACTGGCGCATCGGCCCGGCGAGCCGCCCGGTCAGCGACGAGACCTACGTCGCGCAGTCCTTCACGCCCGAGGGCGTCGGACTGCGGCCGTTCTCCGTCGTCCATGTCGAGCAGCCGTGGCGCACGCCACGCGGTCCCGGCGATCTGACCATCCGCTGGACGCGCCGGTCCCGCGCGCTCGCGGCCGACAGCTGGGGCGGGCTTGAGGTGCCGCTCGCCGAGGACCTGGAAGCCTATGAGGTGGAGATCCTCGACGGCCCTGCTGTGAAGCGGGTGCTGAGCACGACCACGACCAGCGCGCTCTACACCACCGCCCAGCAGACCGCCGACTGGGGCGCGCCGCTCGCCCCTGGCGACACGCTCGACATCCGCATCTTCCAGCTCTCCGCCCTTGTCTGGCGGGGCGCACCCAAGACCGTCACGCTGAGCTTCTGAGGCCGCGCAATGAGCTCTGGCACTATGCGCGATCGGCGTCGTAGACTCGGGTCATGCGCCCCGAGGACGAAGACCGGATTGCCGCCAAGCTTGCCAGAGTGATGGCCGTGGCCTGCGTGCGAAACACGCAGCTCGAGACCCTGCATGCCGGCCTCACGCCCGTTTCGCACACGGGTGATGGCAGCGACGTCATCGTGGAGGACGCCGCGGGCCGACGCATACCCTGGTCCGAGGTCTCGCGGATCAATGACGACGAGATGCGCGCGCTGATGCGCGAGATCGTGGATCGCCTCTACACCTTTCATCTTCGGATCGACGATCCGGCTTTCCGGGCCGAGATCGATCGCTGGGCCGCGATGACCGCAAAGTGGGACGCGCCGAAGCCCGATCCGGTTCTCTCGGCCATTCCAGCCGAGACGCCCGAACGCGGGTAGCCCGCCACCGCCGATCGCCGCGCCATTGTCCGCCGCCTGCCATGCAGGCGGTGTTCTTCATTCTGGAGACCGCCCATGTCCGACGCCACGACCCATCTGCTGCTGCCCTACATCCTCGCGGCGCAGGCCCAGAAGCATGTCACCCACAACGAGGCTCTGCGGATCCTCGACGGACTCGTCCAGCTCTCTGTTCTCGACCGCGATCTGACCAGCCCGCCCGGAAGCCCCGCCGATGGCGACCGCTACATCGTTGGCTCGGGCGCAACCGGCGACTGGGCGGGGTGGGACCTGAACGTCGCGCTCTGGACCGATGGCGCGTGGCTGCGTATGCCACCCCGGACCGGCTGGCGCGCTTGGGTCGAGGACGAGGGGCTGCTGCTGGTCTACGACGGGTCCGGCTGGATCGGCACGACGCCGGCCGCGCTGCAGAACATGGCACTCCTCGGGGTCGGCACCACAGCAGATGCGTCGAACCCGTTCTCGGCCAAGCTGAACGCCGCGCTCTGGACCGCGAAGACCGTCGCCGAGGGCGGCACCGGCGATCTGTTCTACACCATGAACAAGGAGGCCGCAGGCGACGATCTCGGGCTGACCCTGCAGACCGGCTTCGTGACCAAGGCGCTGGTGGGGCTGTTCGGCTCGGACCGCTTCCGGCTGGCAGTCTCCGCCGACGGCAGCACCTTCTTCGACGGGCTCAGCGTCGACAACGCAACCGGCATCGTCGACCAGCCGCGGCTACCCCGCTTCAAGGCATACACGAACTACGACAACTATGTCGGCGTCGGAACCTGGACGAAGATTGGCCTCAACAACACCGACTACAACGACCAGGGCGCCTTCGACGCCGCGAACAACCGCTTCGTGGTGCCCTCTGACGGTACCTACCTCTTCGGCGCGACGCTGCTCTACAAGATCAACGCCAGCGCCACGGCCCGCATGCGCGGACGCCTGGTCCTTAACGGCACCACCGAAATCCGCGGCTCCCTCGGCGAAATCTCCGCCACCCACGTTTCGCTCGCCACCGCCATCTGGCTGCAGACCATGGTGCCGCTAACTGCAGGCGATACCGTCGAGCTGCAGGGGTATTTCCGGGTCGCGGACGGGTATTTCGCCGCCGACCACACGTCCTTCTGGGGCACGAAAATCGGCTGAGGGAGGCGCGCAATGGCACCCCAAAGACCCGAGGACGGTTTCGTCCGCATGCCGGAGCACGAGTTCGAGGCGATCCTGGCGCGCGCCGCCGAAGTAGGTGCGAAGCGTGCGCTGGCCGATGTCGGGCTGGAAGGCGACGAGGCCGCGCTCGATATCCGCGACCTGCGCTCGTTGGTGGACTGCATCCGGATCGTGCGCCGGACGGCGATACAGACCGCCGTCCGCATGATCACCACTGGCGTCATGCTGGCGCTGCTCGCGGGCATCGCCGTCAAGCTGAAGATCTTCGGCGGCAGCCCGTAACCGCTCAACACCACTATCAGCCCACCAGCACCCGCCCACGAGGCGGGTTTTTTCGTTTTGGAGGACCCCATGACCACGACCTTTCACCGCCATTGGCGCGACGTGCCGGAGAGCGCCTGGCGCTGGCCCAACTTCTCGCCCGCTGAGATCGCCTGCCGGGGCACCGGCAAGCTGCTGATCAACGCGCCCGCGCTCGACAAGCTGCAGGCGCTCCGCGACCGGCTGGGCAAGCCGCTGATCGTCCGCTCCGCCTATCGCAGCCCAGAGCACAACCGCGCCGTGGGCGGCGCGACCCGATCGAAGCACCTCGACGGCGCCGCCTTCGACATCGCCATGGCGAACCACGACCCGATGGCCTTCGAGGCGGCGGCGCAGGAGGTCGGGTTCCTCGGCTTCGGCTTCTACCCACGCTCGGGGTTCATCCATATCGACCTCGGGCCCGCACGCCAGTGGGGCGAGCGCTTCCCGGCACGTGCCGTTCCCTTCGCGGCCGAGACCCCGCCGGCGCGCGAGGTCCTGGCGCGGAGCCGGACCATGAAGGGCGGTGGCGCGGCGGGCGTCGCGACGCTCGGAGCAGCCGGAGTCGAGGTGGCGGAGCAGGTGCTCACCGAGACCCAAACCGCGATCCTGCCGCTCGTCCCGTATCTCGATACGCTCCGCTGGGTGTTCATCGCGGTCGCCCTCGGCGGCATCGCCGTCACGATCTACGCGCGCCTTGATGACTGGCGCCGGGGGCGGCGGTGATCGGCGGCCTCCTCGCCACGCTCGCCGGATCGGCATGGGCGCGCACGGCGCTCCGCTACAGCGTCACCGCCCTTGCGATCCTTCTGTTCCTGCTGGCCCTGCGCCGTTCCGGAGAGCGCACGGGGCGGTTGGCCGAGCAGCTCGAAACCATGGAGAAAACCCATGACGCGCAACGACGGATGCTCGAGGCGGCGGCGCGTCGCCCTCGCTCTCGCGACGATCTGGCTGAGCGGCTGCGCGACGGGCGCTTCTGACCTCACTGGCGTCGGGATGTGCCCGCCTGTCGTCGAATACAGCCGGGAGTTCCAGGCGCAGGCGGCGGAGGAACTGACCCTGCTGCCGGAACGGTCGGCAATCGCCGAGATGCTGGCAGACTACGCGGTGATGAGAGACCAGGCGAGGCAGTAGCCTTCTGTAGATCGCTGCTCTTGTGAGTCCGTCCACTTGCGACCTATGCTAAGTCCTATGACTTCATGGGTTTTTAGGAAGTGGCTTAGGACGCAATGAGCTTATCCCCTGACCTGGACGAGGCTGGCCAGCCGCAAACCTCCGGCCGTCGCACGGGACGCTCATTCTACGCTGCGCCTGTCTCAGAGTTTCGCATCACCGACGATGACGCGATCATCGGCAGGCTGTCATCTCGCCACGTTGCCTTCCACGCCGCCGCGGAGGCCGAGCAACTCCGCGCCTGGGAGCGCGAAATCGAGATCCTGAAGGAAAGCTTCGCAAAGTTAGGCTCGCTCTGCGACGACTGGCAGCTCCTTCTCGAAATCCCGCTGCTGCGGCTCGGAAAACGGATCGACGCGATTGTTCTCGCGCCCGGCGTCGTCGGCGTGATCGAATTCAAGATCAACGCGACGGCGTTTCAGAGCGCTGACCGGGTTCAGACGGAACGCTACGCGCAATCGCTCAGCGATTTCCACGAGGCTTCGCAGCAGCGACTGATCCTGCCTATCCTATGCGCTGAGAGGGCGCGGGCGAAGCCCCCGTCGACGACGTTGGTCGAAGGCGTCGGCACATTGATGGAAGCCAATGCGACGACGCTCGCAGACGCGTTTCTGGTTCTGCAAAGCCATGTCGATCCGAATGCTGCCGCGATTGACGCGCATGGGTTCGACTACTCGCCGTACCGACCGACTCCCAACATCGTCGAAGCTGCGCAGGCGCTCTACGCTGGGCACGAAATCGCAGATATTGGGCGCGGCGACGCGGCCGATGCAGAGTTGCAGGCTGCGGCCGCGGCGCTGCAGGAAATCGCCGCCGACGCAGAGGCGTCGCGCGCCAAAGTTGTGTGCTTCGTAACCGGCGCACCTGGCGCCGGCAAAACGCTGCTCGGCTTGGACCTCGCACTCAAGAGTCGATCGGGGACCCGTCCCGCGGCGCTTCTCTCGGGTAACCGCCCACTGGTCCATGTGCTGACCGAAGCCTTGGCGGAAGACAGTGCTGCGCGTGGCGCAATGACGAAGACCGAGGCGCGACGTTTCGCTGACGCAGCCATTCAGAACCTCCTTGGCTATTTGAAGGAGCACACGGACGGCGCTCCGCCGCCGGAGCATGTGATCGTCTTCGATGAGGCGCAGCGCGCCTGGGATGCCGAAGTTGGCAAGGAGCTTATGGGACGGCCGAGCTCCGAACCCGAACTCTTTCTCGAGATCCTCGATCGCTTGGACTGGGCCTGCCTCGTCTGCCTGGTTGGTCCTGGCCAAGAGATCAATCGCGGCGAAGGCGGCCTCGCTCTCTGGGGGGAGGCGCTGCGCTCGGCTCAGAGCGCAGGCAGTCGATGGTGTGTGGTCGCCGCGCCCCAGGCGCTTGACGGCGGGCCGGACGTTCCAGGTTCCGGCATGTTCGCTGAGGGCGGGCTCGGCGGTGTTGAGGTTCGACGGGAGCCATCTCTGCACCTGTCAAACGCCATCCGGGCGTATCGAAACCCCCTTCATGCTCAGTGGGTGGCGCGCCTTCTGGATGGCGACATCGCGGAGGCGAAGGCCCTGGCCGCCAGAATGGACGCCCCGCCAGCTCTGATGACGCGTGACCTAGCTGTCGCGAAGCAATGGCTCCGTCAACGGCGACGAGGCGGTCGAACCGTCGGCCTGCTGGCGAGCTCGGGGGCCGTCCGCCTCGTCGGCGAGGGAGTGCCGCCTTCACCGCGATCGAATGAGTTGAACCCCATCGGCCACTGGTTCTTGAAGCCCTTCACGGATTTCCGCAGCGCTGGCGCGCTTGAGACCCCGATGAGCGAGTTTGGGTGCCAGGGGCTCGAGTTGGATTATGCTTGCCTGTGTTGGGGTGGCGACCTGATCTGGAATGATCAGGGTTGGCTGCCCAGGATGATGCGTGCGCCTCGATGGCAGATTGCTCGAGACACTGAGAAACAGCGTTTTCGGCTGAATGGCTATCGCGTGCTGCTTACCCGGGCCCGGGCCGGTCTCGTGCTCTTCGTGCCGCGGGGCGAGGCTGATGATCCGACCCGTTCCCCGGATGAGATGGACGCCTGTGCCGACGCTCTGATTGCCGCGGGGTGTGCGGAACTCACGCAGAACTAGAGTCGCCGCTGATTGAACTACTGAGCGAATGAACTGTGTACAGTCTGGCTACTCGACCACCGGGTAGAAGGGACGCCCCCAATCCTCCTTCGGGTTGTCCATCATCAGGTCCACGAAGACCGGGAGGAGGAAGCCGAGTATCGCGGCGCCGTCACGGACCTGTGCTCGGTTCACGCCGCTGTTCCACGTCGATCCGCCGTGCACCAGCTGATTGCGCAGCACGTAGAGCCGGTCGAAGACGAAACTGAGAACGCGAACGCTATCGCCGGCCTGGAACGCCTGTGCAAAGCTGCGCGAGGAGGTCCGGAACCTTTCCTCCCAATCCTCGAACCCATCTATGCCGTTCTGATGCTGCCAGAATGGGTTGAAGACGAAGCGGTTCTCCATGAGCATCCGAACTGGGCCTGAGAACCGTTGCCATAGCGCCTTGTAAACGCGTCGCTCTTCATCCCGCGCCACCAGCTTACCAAAGTAATCGACGATCGCAGCCCTTTCCCCGGGTGCAACCCATTGGAATTCGCGCTCGTCCGCATAGGCTGCGTTGAAGGCAATCCAGAGGAAGATGAAGCGTGCATCGTGATCGTCGCCGCACGCCTCTGCTCGGCGGATCCAGCTGATGGAGCGGTGCACGCGTAGCCCCATCGTCTCGGGAAAGCCCGCACGGATAGCGCGTTGCTTCTCCTTCAAAGCGCTGAACGTCAGGCTGTCCGTCATCGAATTCCTCCGTTTGGAATACTCGTTCACGGCATCGCGCCGAAATCGGACCGGCGGTATCCGTCGACCATCGCGCGGAGCGGCTCCGGGGCAATGACCTCGACCTTGTTTCCCCACTGGTAGAGGTGCCAGGTCATCTCCAGCCAGCCCGACGCCTCGAAACGCACGACAAGGCTGCCGTCGTCTTGCGGCTCAAGCACCTGCCGGGGATGAAAGCGAAAACCAGCGGCGCGTTCGGCCGCCTCGGGCGTGAAGCGCCAGATCACCTCGCCGTATTGTTCGGGATCCTGCCAGACCCCGAAGGACCGTGCGGCGTAATCCACGATGCTGAAACCCTCCTGAAGCCGAAAGCTCTCGTCCAGAACTTCCGCCGCGCGGATCAGGTCGATGCGGAAATTGCGTACCTCGTCTGCTTTGACGGGGTCGCGTGCAGCGAGGTACGTCCGGTGGCCCAGCAACACGCCATGAGGTTCCAGGATGCGGTTTGCGTCGTCCTGGTTGTAGCGGACACTCAGGCGAAACGGGCCGCGCAGGGCCTCGATGATGGCATCGAGCACGTCCGTCTCGACGCTGACTTTCGGGCCGGGGCGCGTGACCTGTCCCATGGCGGCCAGGACCGCCTCTGCGTCGGTCTCGATACGGGACCGGGAGGGCGCCTGAGCCAGCAGCCCCTCGCGCAGATCAGCCAAGGCTCGTGCATGTCGTAGCCGACCCTCGGCCTCCGCCCCGCGAACGGCGATCTCCAAGGCTTCCACACCTGTTTCATGGCGAAGTTGCAGGCGGTTGAGGCCAGGATCAATCAGGCGCCAGCGTCGTTTGCGGTCCTCGCCATCCTCTACCAAGACGTTTCCAAAGGTTTCCTCCAGCGCGTCGGTCATCCGCTGCGCTGTCCGATGCGACACCTCGAACTCCCGCGCGATCTCCTCGAGGCTGATCCCACTGCGTCTTGCGGCAGCCAACTGTGCGAGCCGGATCAGGTCCTGAGCCTTGGAAAAGGACACGTGCGCCTCGCAGCCTGCCAATTTTTGACACCCCCAGAGGCTAGAAAGGTCGTTGCGTCCTGTCGAGCCGATTTTCTGAAGTGTTCGAAAGTAAAAGGTAGTGGGGCCCGACAGGCGCACCGATGCGAGGGAGACGAGCGGAGACATGCGTGGGAGGCTGCTCAATATGGGTGTCCAGACTCTCAAATCTCCATTGCTTCTCTGACAGTTATTGACACCCACCGGGATGATTTAAGAAGCTGCAATCAGGAGACGTTTTCCGCGGTTCGGGTTGCGCTCATTGACGATTGAAGGAGCCCATGCGGGAAATCGGCGGCAAAATCCTCTTCTCGGCGAGCGACCTGATGCGTTTCATGGGCTGCGCCCATGCGACGACGCTCGATCTCATGCGCCTGCGCGGCGAAGGGCCGGAGCCTGGCGAGGACAGCGAGGACGCGGCGCTTCTGCAGAAGCAGGGCGACGCGCATGAGGCCGCGCATCTGGAGCGTTTGAAGGTTTCTGGCAGGTCCGTGGTCGAGATCCCGCGCGGCAATCTGGCACGCGATGCGGAGGCCACGCGCGTGGCGCTGACCGAAGGTTCAGAGGTGGTCTTTCAGGGCGCGTTCCTGTCGGGCAACTGGGGCGGCTGGTCCGACTTCCTGGAGCGCGTAGAGCGCCCCTCTGCGCTCGGGTCCTTCAGTTACGAGGTCGCCGACACCAAGCTGAAGCGTCGGCCGCATCCGAAACACGTCCTCCAGCTCGTGCTCTATTCCGACCTTCTCGCCGAGGTTCAGGGCGCGGCGCCTGAATTCGCCCACGTCGAGCTCGGCTCGGGGGAGCGCGCAACCCTGCGCCTCGCAGATTACGCGCACTATGCACGCGGCGCGCGGGCACGGCTGGAGAACTTCGTGGCGAACCCGTCGCACACGCGCCCCATCCCCTGCGCCGATTGCGCCTTGTGCCGCTGGGCCGACCATTGCGAAAGCGTCTGGGCCGCCGAGGACAGCCTTTTCAAGGTTGCGGGTATCAGCCGCGGACAGGTGAAGAAGCTCGAAGCGGCGGGGATCACGACCATGCAGGCGCTGTCCCGCCTCGATCACCCCATTCGCGGCATGGCGGAGACCACGCGGGCAAAGCTCGTCACCCAGGCGCGGCTTCAACATGCCCGCAAGGCGGGGGCGCCTGCTTACGAACTGCGCGCGCCCGAGACGGGCAAGGGCTTCGACCTGCTGCCCGCGCCGGCACCCGGCGACATCTTCTACGACATCGAGGGCGATCCGCATTACGAAGACGGCCTCGAATACCTTCACGGCGTCTGGTGCGATGGACAGTTCCGCGCCTTCTGGGCGCATGACCATGAGGCCGAGGCGGAGGCCCTGTCGGAACTGCTGGCGTTCTTCCGGGCGCGGCTCGACGCCTACCCTGATGCGCGGATCTACCACTATGCGCCCTACGAGATCACCGCGCTGCGTCGGCTGACGACGAAATACGGGATCGGCGAGGCGTTCCTAGACCGGCTCCTGCGCGAGCGCCGGTTTGTCGATCTCTACGCCGTCGTGCGCGGCGGGCTGATCTGCTCGGAGGCGAACTATTCCATCAAGTCGATGGAAGCCTTCTATGACCGAAAGCGCGACGGCGCGGTGAAGACGGCGGGTGGGTCGGTGGTCGCCTACGAGCGCTGGCGTGAGACGGGCGAGCAGCAGATCCTCGACGAGATCGAGGAGTACAACCGCATCGACTGCATCTCCACCGAGGAACTCCGGGATTGGCTGGTTCGGGTCCGGCCCGAACGCCCCTGGCCGCGTCTGGCCGACGATGCGGGCGACAAAGAGGAGGCGGAGGATGCCGACGCCTCAGAACTGCGCGCCGTGCTCGCCGCGTCCGGGCTGTCCGACGAGCGCCAGCAGATGCTTTTCAACCTCGGACTGTTCCACAAGCGGGAGGCGAAACCCGCGCAATGGGCGGTGTTCGACAGCGCTGGCAAGGACGAGGACGAGTTGATCGACGACCTCGACGCGCTTGCCGGGCTCGAGGCTCTCGGGCCGGCGGAACCGGAGAAGCGATCCATGGCGCGAACCTATCGGTTCCCGCCCCAGGAGACGAAGCTGCGGGGCGGCAAGAAGGCGACTGTGCCAGTCGTCGACGGACCGCCTGCCACCATTGACATTGCGGCTCTCGACCGGACGAGGCGAGAGATCACTCTCAAGGCGGGACTAAAGAAAGCGCACCTGCTGGGCGAGCGCCTCACGTTGCACCCGGACTGGCCGCTCAATACCGGCGTCATCGCCGCGGCACTGCGTGACGTCATCGCGGATCAATGCGGGCCGCGCCGGTTCACCGCCATCGACGACCTCCTGTCCCGCGCAGCTCCGCGCCTAACAACTGGCCCGAAACCCGACCTGCTGGAGGGAGCCGATCCCGTGGCCGGGACGATCACGGCGGTGGGCGCGATGGACGGCACCGTGCTTCCGATCCAGGGGCCGCCAGGCACCGGCAAGACCTATGTCACGGCGCGGGCGATTCTGTCGCTCGTACGGAGAGGGCACCGCGTCGGCGTGGCCTCGAACAGCCACGAGGCCATTCGCAATGTGCTGATGGGATGTCTTGTTGCGCTTGAGGAAGACGACCCGGACATCACACTGGAGAACGCCGAGCTCGCTCACAAGGTGAGTGGTGAAGACGACGGCTATCCTGAGGGCTTCGCCGGCATCACTCGTGCCACGTCCAACGACGACCCCGCGCTGACAGAGGCCCATGTCGTCGGCGGCACCGCCTTCTTCTTCTCGCGCCCGGAGCTCGAGCAGTCGCTGGACTGGCTCTTCATTGACGAGGCTGGACAAGTCGGCCTCGCGAATATGGTCGCCATGGGGCGCGCTGCGCGCAACATCGTGCTGGTCGGCGATCCGCGTCAGCTACCGCAGGTGATCCAGGGCGCGCACCCCGAGCCTGCGAACCTCTCATGCCTCGACTGGATGCTGGGCGATCACGCGACGATCCCGCCGGACCGCGGCATCTTCCTTCCTGTCTCGCGGCGCATGCATCCTGAGGTCTGCCGCTTCATTTCGGACCAGGTCTATGAGGGTCGGCTGACCAGCCACCCCGATACCGCGCGCCAGGCCGTAACCGGCACGCATTTCCCCGAGGCAGGAGCGTTCTGGGTCCCAGTCGCGCATGAGGGCAATGCGCAGATCTCGACCGAGGAGGTCTCCGCGATCCAGGCCGCGGCCGCCGACCTTCTGAAAGGCGAGTGGACGGAGAAGGACGGCACGCGCCGCCCCATGCGCGAGACGGACATCATCGTCGTCGCCCCCTACAATGCGCAGGTGAACGCCCTTCGCGACGCACTGCCGCCCGGCATCCGCGTCGGCACGGTCGACAAGTTCCAAGGGCAGGAGGCGCCGGTCTGCCTCATCTCCATGACGGCCTCATCAGCCGAGGAAACGCCGCGCGGGATGGACTTCCTGTTCTCACTCAACCGGATCAACGTGGCTGTCTCGCGCGCCAAGGGGTTGGCGCTGGTCTTCGGCGCGCCGCGTCTGCGCGAGGCAAAATGCGAGACGGTCGAACAGATGCAGTTGGTGAATACGATCTGTGCCCTCGAAGCATGGATCTCAAAAAGCAACCAGTAGGACTTGTATCATTGAACGGCAGACAAGCAGAAGAATTCTTGGACAGACTTGCATCCACTGGCAAGCTCGAGCGGCTAAGCAAATCTGGTCGCACGAAAGCCGTCATTTATCGAACCTCGAACGAGCGAGTCCTCGCCGTAATACCCGAGTCCGACCCTGCGAAACTTGTCTTGGAGCGGCGGCCAAAAGGGTACGATGTGATCTGGGACGATTGGCTGGGCGAAATTGGCGCTGAAGCTACGGGCCAGCAGCTTGCTACGACCGGACTGAAGGTAAAGGAGGCTGGTGCTCTCGCGGAGGGGCTGCAGCAGGTATTGGTGGTACGCAATCAAGATCAAATTGAAAAACTGCTTGAAAGATATCTTCAAGACAAAGACGCACCAGGCAAAAAACCATTCACGCGCGCGCAGGTTGAAGCGGCAATGGATGTTTTCGATCGCTACAGAAAGTATGGCGAAGACAGCGAAATATTCCGCCACTTCGGTGATCCGCGGGACTACTGGGTGCGATCCAGCCGCGACCGTGAGAACCGCGTCTACCCCAGCAAGCCGCTCGTGGGATACCTCCTGAAGAAGACTGAGCTGAATGGTGGCTGGGGCCAAAAAGCTGACGCGGCAGCCAGGCTTCACAACTCGGGATTCATAATCGTTGATCAGGCGGATGAGCCTGTCCAAGCCCCCGAACGATATGAGCACCTAATTTCAGGCGCTGATCGCATCAGGCTATGTGCACTCAATTACTTTATCGAGCCGGCTCGGGAGAAACGCCTGAAGACTGTGACCATACATGCTGGAGACATGGCCAGCGCAATGGGGCTGAAGAACGCTTTCCCAAATATCTGCCAGACTCTCGGTGGCGAGAAGCTTCAGCAGCTTGCGCAGGTGCCGCCGCCCACGATTTCAGCGCCGAATCCTAGCAGCTCAACAACATTTACCTACCAACTTGGATCTAAATCGGAAGCGGACACAATGGACCAAGCGAGCACGACGATATCGGCGTCCGCAACCAACCTCATCCTTTATGGGCCGCCAGGGACCGGGAAGACTTTCACCACAGCGGCGGAGGCGGTGAGGCTCTGTGCCGAGCCAGTCCCGCAGGATCGGGCCGAACTCATGGCGGTCTACCAGAGGCTCGTGGCGGCCGGGCGCATCGAGTTCGTCACATTCCACCAGTCGATGTCTTACGAGGATTTCGTCGAAGGTCGGCAGCCCATGACAGGGGCGGATGGAGACGGCGAGGCGGAGTCTGCCGGCTTCCGGCTCGAAACGGTCCACGGGATATTCAGGCGGATCGCGAAGCGCGCGGAGACCAGCCGCGGGCGCTCATCGGGCGATGACACGATCAGACTGGAGGGGCGCCAAGTCTTCAAGATGTCGATCGGCGAAGCGAACAACCCCGAGGACGCGCACCTGTTCGAGGAAGCGATAGAGGACGGCTACACACTCCTCGGTTTCGACGACATCGACTGGAGCGATGAGAAGTACGCCAACCGTGAGGCGATCTTCGAGGCCTGCAAGAACCACCGAGACGGCGGCGGCGACATAGATGCAAGATCCGGATGGGTCCAGATGCCCTTCCGATTCCGGAACTGGGTCCGGCAAGGCGACATCGTGATCGTGTCGAAGGGAAACCAGCAGTTCCGTGCCATTGGGGAGTTCGTCGGCGACTACGAGTTCAAGCCACGGCCGGAAGGGGGCTATGCCCACCGGCGTGCGGTGCGATGGCTTTGGGTGGATCGTGACGGGGTACCGGTCAGCGAGATCTACAGCCGCGGCTTCATGCAGCAATCGATTTATCTGCTCTACGACAGCGAGCTCAATATTCCTGCTCTTGAGCGCTACATGAACAGCCAGAGGAGCGACGGGGGGGGCGAGCCCAGAGGTGGACCCGCCTGGTGAGACAGTTTGGCGGCTTGGCTAAGGTGGATCGGGTTGGTTTCTATGCCGCCAGTCGCTCCGTCATTTCCGCCGTAGCATAGACCTCGTCGGGTGTCCTGCCGCCGAAGGTCGAGTGCGGGCGTCTCTCATTGTAGTAGGCTATCCATGAACCGATCCCGTTGCGGGCTTCGCTTCCGGTCTCGAAGGCGTTGAGGAAGACGCACTCGTATTTGAGGCTGCGCCACAGCCGCTCGATGAAGACGTTGTCCATCCANAGATCGAGCGTTTCGCGCTCGCCTCGCCTGCCTCGGTCCCCGAGGTGCTGCCGCTGATTCGCAAGATATGGAGCCAGCATCGCCAGCTGCGCGCCTCGATGCTGCAGGATCTGGAAAAGGGCCGCGATACCGAGATCGGCTTCATCAACGGCATCGTTTGCCGGACCGGGCGCGGGCACGGGCTGGCGACGCCCTTCAACGACCGCGTGGTGGAACTGGTCAGCGAGGCGCAGGCCGCCCGCGGCGTTCCCGATTTCTCGAACATCGACCGTTTCGACGATCTGCTGCGCCCGCATCCGGCGCTGCTCGATTCAATTTCGCGAGGAAACCATGGCTAAGCAACCCGTCGTCATCACCTGCGCCATCACCGGCGCGATCCATACCCCGACCATGTCGGATGCGCTGCCCTATACGCCCGAGGACATCGCGGCGCAGGCCATCGGGGCGGCCGAGGCCGGGGCCGCGATCCTGCATCTGCATGCGCGCCGCCCCCATGACGGCGGCGTCACCATCGACCCCGAGGCCTTCGCCGCCTTCCTGCCGCGCATCAAGCAATCGACCGATGCGGTGATCAACATCTCGACCGGCGGCAGCCTGACCAACACCATCGACGAGCGCGTGGCCCCGGCGCTGCGCTTCTCGCCCGAGATGTGTTCGCTGAACATGGGCAGCATGAACTTCAGCTTCCACCCGCTGGCAAAACGCTACGACACCTGGAAATTCGACTGGGAGCGCGACTATGTCGCCAAGTCCGACGGCAATATCTTCCGCAACACCTTCGCCGATATCGAGAACGCGGCCGGCCAGCTTGCCCCCCACGACATCAAGTTCGAGCATGAATGCTACGATGTCGGGCACCTCTACAACCTGCGCTTCTGCATGGATATCGGGCTGTTCAAGGCGCCGGTCTTTATCCAGTTCATCTTCGGCATCCTGGGCGGGATCGGGCCCGAGGTGGACAACCTGATCTTCATGAAGCGCACCGCCGACCGGCTGTTCGGCGACGATTACCGCTGGTCGGTCCTTGGCGCGGGCGGGGCGCAGATGCCGCTGGCCACCACCGCCAGCCAGATGGGCGGCAATGTCCGCGTCGGGCTGGAGGATTCGCTGTTGATCGCACGCGGCAGGCTGGCGGAATCGAATGCGCAACAGGTTGCCAAGATCCGCCGCATCATCGAGGATCTGGGCAGCCAGGTCGCCACTCCCGACCAGGCGCGCGAGATCCTGGGCCTCAAGGGCGGCGACAGGGTGAATTTCTGAGGCCAGGCCGCATCCGGTTGTTCCGGCTCATGGCATATGGGCCGGGACGAAGGAGCGGGCCGCCGCCAACCCGAGGGGAGGAGCGGGTCCATGCGCCTCGCGTCCCGGATTGCGGCAGGCCGGCCTTTGCCCCCTGCGCCAGCGGGTGCTGCGATCAGGACCAGATATCGGCATCGACGCCCTTTGCCATTTCGGGATGTTCGCGAATGCTGAACCTTGGGCTATGCCCCGCCTCGCGTTGCGCGAAATAGTTCCGCGTCAGGGCCACCACCGTTCCCGACAGCGCGACGATGGCGATCAGGTTGATCGTCGCCATCAACCCCATCGAGGCATCTGCAAGATCGAACACCGTCGTGACGGCCTGCAACGCCCCCCACAGCACCATGACCAGAACCAGGCACCGCAGGGCAGTCAGCCCGGCCCTGTTGCCGATGCCCAGAAAGGTCATCGCCATTTCCGAATAGGCGTAATTGCCGATGATCGAGGTGAAGGCGAAGAAGAAGATCGCCACCGCCACGAACAGCGGGCCGACGCCTCCGATATGGTCGGCCATGGCGGACTGGGTCAGCTGCGTGCCCGTCAGCTCGCCCCCCGGCACATAGACCCCCGAAAGCAGGATCATCAGCGCGGTGCAGGTGCAGATCAGGATGGTGTCGATGAAGACGNCGTCAGCTCGCCCCCCGGCACATAGACCCCCGAAAGCAGGATCATCAGCGCGGTGCAGGTGCAGATCAGGATGGTGTCGATGAAGACGCCGAAAGCCTGCACGAAGCCCTGGCTCGAAGGATGGTGCGGATTGGGCGTCGCCGCCGCCGCGATGTTCGGCGCCGAGCCCATCCCGGCCTCGTTCGAGAACAGCCCGCGCTTCACCCCGTTCAGCATGGCGGCGGCAAGGCCGCCGGTGATGCCGCCGGCCGCCTCGGTCAGGCCGAAGGCGTTGGACAGGATATGGCCAAGCATCCCCGGAACCGCGCCCAGGTTCATCAGCACGACGGTGATCGCGACCAGCAGGTAGATGCCGGCCATGAAGGGCACGACATATTCCGCCACCGTGGCGATCTGCCGGATGCCGCCGAAGATCACCACGCCGGTCAGCGCGGCGATGGCAAGCCCGGTCGCCAGCTTGGGCATGCCGAAGGCCCCCTCCATCGCATCGGCGATCGAGTTCGCCTGCACCGCGTTGAACACCAGCCCGAAGGACAGGATCAGGCAGACCGAGAACACGCCGCCCAGCCAGGGCAGGCCAAGCCCGCGCGCGATGTAGAAGGCGGGACCGCCGCGATAGACACCCCCGGCATCGCTGCTGTCCTTGACCTTGTAGAGCTGGGCCAGCGTCGATTCGGAATAGGCGGTCGCCATGCCGACCAGGGCGACCATCCACATCCAGAAGATCGCGCCCGGCCCGCCAAGGACCAGCGCCACCGCGACCCCGGCGATGTTGCCGGTGCCCACGCGCGACGCCAGGCTTGTGCAAAGCGCCTGGAACGGGGAAATCCCCTGCCGGTCTGCCGCGGGGGCGGCGGTGATCGACCGGATCATCTCTCGGAAATGCAGGATCTGCTGAAAGCGCAGCCGGATGGTGAAATAGATCCCGACGGCCAGCAGGCCGTAGATCAGGACATATCCCCAGAAGATCGTGTTCAGAAAGCCGATAACTGTCGTCACCTTGGATTCTCCGGTTCGGGCGGAATGGATGCGGTTGACGCCTGTCCGGAAAGACTAGCCCGTGTCTGAAGGCTGGGCAATTCCAATGGCTTTCGGACTGCCTGCTCTCCGGCCTTGCCGCTCCCGCGACGTCTCGGCCCCCGGCTCCCGGTTTTTGCGGGGCGGTTTTCGCGGGCCTGGCTGGCGGCGGTGGCGGGCGGATCTGTTCTTCCGGTGCCGGCGCCGTCTTGATATGGGGCCGATTCCCGCCTAGCACCCGGC
>NZ_JBGOSN010000044.1:0-7712 GCF_046335115.1 Paracoccus sp. P2
GGGCTATTCGGTGCAGCGCTACAAGCTGGGCGCCTTCGTGATGTCGGCGGCGCTGGCCGGGCTCGCGGGCGGCGTCAAGGCGCTGATCTTCCAGTTCGCGACGTTGACCGACGTGACCTGGCAGATGTCGGGCGAGGTGATCCTGATGACGCTCTTGGGCGGCATCGGCACGCTGCTGGGCCCCATCGTCGGCGCCGGCCTGGTGGTCAGCTTGCAGAACTACCTCGCCACATCCGACTTCCCGGTGACGATCATCACCGGCGTCGTCTTCATGGTCTGCGTCCTGCTGTTCCGCAGAGGACTCGTCGGAGAGTTCTTCGCAACCAGGCTGGGCAGAAAACTCGGGTTCNGTGACGATCATCACCGGCGTCGTCTTCATGGTCTGCGTCCTGCTGTTCCGCAGAGGACTCGTCGGAGAGTTCTTCGCAACCAGGCTGGGCAGAAAACTCGGGTTCCGTTCCGAATCGTGATGGTGCGGCCCCCGCGCCGGTGGGGGCCATCATGGAGTGTCCGATGGAAAGCTACGACTATATCGTGATCGGCGCGGGCAGCGCCGGCTGCGTGCTGGCCAACCGCCTCAGCGCCGATCCCGGCAACCGGGTGCTGCTGCTCGAGGCCGGGGGGCGCGACAACTACCACTGGATCCATATCCCGGTCGGCTATCTTTATTGCATCGGCAACCCGCGTACCGACTGGGGCTTTCGCACCCAGCCCGAGCCGGGGCTGAACGGCCGCGCGCTGCTTTACCCGCGCGGCCGGGTGCTGGGCGGCTGTTCCTCGATCAATGGCATGATCTACATGCGCGGGCAGGCGGCGGATTACGACCATTGGCGCCAGCTTGGCTGCACCGGCTGGGGCTGGGACGACGTGCTGCCGCTGTTCAAGGTGCAAGAGGACCATTATCGCGGCGCCGACGCCATGCATGGCGCCGGCGGCGAATTGCGGGTGGAAACCGCGCGGGTCCGCTGGGCGGTGCTCGACGCCTTCATGGCGGCGGCCGAGCAGGCCGGCATCCCGCGCACCGAGGACTTCAACCGCGGTGACAACGAGGGCGGCGGCTATTTCGACGTGACCCAGCGCCGTGGCTGGCGCTGGAGCGCGGCCAAGGCCTTTCTGCGCCCGGTGCGCCACCGCCCGAACCTGCGCATCCTGACCGGGGCCGAGGTCGAGCGGCTGGTGATCGAGGCGGGCGAGGTCGCGGGCGTGGTCTTTCACCACCAAGGCCAGCGGCGCGAGGTCCGCGCCGCGCGCGAGACGGTGCTGGCCGCGGGCGCCATCGGCTCGGTGCAGATCCTCGAACATTCCGGCATCGGCCGCGGCGATGTCCTGCAGGCCGCCGGTATCGCGCCGCAGGTCGAGGTGCCCTCGCTGGGCGAGAACCTGCAGGACCACCTGCAATTGCGGCTGGTCTACAAGGTCCGCGGCGTGCCGACGCTGAACGAAAAGGCCTCGCGGCTGATGGGCAAGGCGTCGATCGGGCTGGAATACCTGCTGAAACGCTCGGGCCCGATGTCGATGGCGCCGAGCCAGCTTGGCATCTTCACCCGCTCGGGGCCGGACAAGGCGACGCCGGACCTGGAGTTCCACGTCCAGCCGGTCAGCCTGGACAAGTTCGGCGACCCGGTGCATCCCTTCCCGGCCATGACCGCCTCGGTCTGCAACCTGCGGCCGGAAAGCCGCGGTTCGGTCCATGTTACCGGGCCGGATTTCCGCGCCCATCCGGCGATCCGGCCGAACTACCTGTCCACCGAAGCCGACCGCGAGGTCGCCATTCGCGCCATCCGCCTGACCCGCAGGATCGCCGCGCAGCCCGCCTTCAACCGCTTCGACCCCGAGGAGCATATCCCCGGCATCGCCTTCCAGAGCGATGAGGATCTGGTCAAGGCGGCCGGCAATATCGGCACCACGATCTTCCACCCGGTCGGCACCTGCCGCATGGGCGCCGACGAGGGCGCGGTGGTCGATCCCAGGCTGCGGATGCGCGCGCTCGGCCGGCTGCGCATCGCCGATGCCTCGGTCATGCCGACGATCACCAGCGGCAATACCAATGCCCCGGTGATGATGATCGCCGAAAAGGCCGCGCGGATGATGCTGGAGGATGCCAGGGGCTGAGGCGGCGGGCTGGGGCGGCCCAAGCCCGGCTTTGACCTTTCCCGCCGCCTGCCCATAGGCCCTTGCAGGGCTGGACATGCGAAAGGCAAAGCCATGCTCAGGAAGATCCGCCCGTCCCTTTCCCTGGCGCTGGCGGCACCCGCCGCCCTGGCCGGGCCGGCCGCACCACCGGCCGAGGGGCGCGTCACCGTCACCTATGTCGCGCCCGAAACCTTTCGCGACCGCGAGTTCCGCCGCGCCCGCAGCCGCGCCTCGGCGCTGGCCGAGTTCGACCGCTGGTTCGCCGAACTGGGCGCGCGCTGCCTCCCCCCCGGCCAGAGCCTTGCCATCGAGGTGCTGGACATCGACTGGCGGGCGAGTTCGAACCCTGGCGCACCGGCTTCGACGACGTGCGCATCCTGCGCGCCGCCACCCCGCCGCGCATCCACCTGCGCTACCGGCTGATGCAGGACGGCGCCACCATCCGCGCGGTTGAAGAACGGCTGACCGACATGAACTGTCTTTCGGACCCGCGCGGGCATGGCGGCAGCCGGCGCTTCGTCCGTGACAAGCTGATGGTGCAGGACTGGTTCCGCAAGACCTTCGCCGCGCCGCCGCGACCCGCCGGCGCCTGCCTTTCCGGCTGACCGGCAAGCCCCGGCAGGCGTTCAACCCTCGATGCGCCCGCCATCGACATCCAGCCCGCCCGAGAAAACCCGGCTTGCGCGGATATCGGCCTCGGTGATGGTGGACAGGGTGCGCGCATCGACCGGCGCATCGCCGGAAAACAGCCGGTTCGCCTGGCGCAGCCGGGCCCTGTCCAGCGCATTGCGGATCGAGCGGGCATTGGCGAAATGCGGCTGGTCACGGCGCAGGCGGATATAGTCCTCCATCGCCGCCCGGCCGGCCTCGTCGAAAACATAGCCCTGGCTCTCCAGCATCGCGGCCGAGATCCGCCCCAGCTCTTCGTCAGTATAATCGGGAAATTCGATGTGATGGGCGATGCGCGAGCGGAAACCCGGATTGGCGGCGAAGAAACGGTCCATCCGGTCGGCATAGCCGGCCATGATGACCACCAGGTCGTCGCGGTTGTTCTCCATCACCTGCAGCAGGATCTCGATCGCCTCCTGGCCATAGTCGCGCTCGTTGTCGGGCTTGTAGAGGTAATAGGCCTCGTCGATGAACAAGACGCCGCCCATGGCCTTCTTCAGGACTTCCTTGGTCTTGGGCGCGGTATGGCCGATATATTGCCCGACCAGGTCGTCGCGGGTGACGCTGACCAGGTGGCCCTTGCGCACATAGCCCAGGCGATGCAGCAGCCCGGCCATCTTCAAGGCCACGGTGGTCTTGCCGGTGCCCGGATTGCCGGTAAAGCTCATGTGCAGGGTGGGGGTCTCATGCGCCAGCCCCAGGTCGCGCCGCGCCCGGTCCACCAAGAGCAGGGCCGCCGTCTCGCGGATCCTCTGCTTCACCGGCGCCAGCCCGATCAGCTCGCGGTCCAGCTCGTCCAGGATCTCGCGCACGCCCGAGGTTTCATACTCGGCCTTCAGATCCACGGTCGCCAGCGTCTCGCCCATATCGCCGTCCATCAGCCTTTCTCCGTTTCGCAAATACTCTCGGGGGGTCCGGGGGGCAGACGGCCCCCCGGTCCGGCAGTGCCGTCAGCCGACCATCTCATGCGTGTAGCGGATGTGCCGGCCATCGGCCTCCATGCGCCAGGTTCTGAAGCTCGGCTCGCTTTCCGGGCGGTTGACGATAAAGGACATCATCACCGTCTCCCATCCCCGCGTGCTGTCGAAGGCGTTGATGCGGATATACTTGTCGCCATGCGCCTTGCGGCAGTCGTCCAGCTCCATCATCACGCCCTTGGCGTCTTTCAGGTCGAACATCGGGTTGCCCCACATCTCCCAATAGGTGTTGCGGGGATGCGGCTCGGAGGTCCACTCGATCCCGACCGCCCAGTCGCGCGACAGGATGTATTCCACCTGGTCGCGGATCTGCTCGTCCGTCAGATCGGGCAGGAAGGAAAAGCAGCCCTGAGTGATACGCATGTGATCTCTCCCTTAGCTGACGGACGCGGTCGGAACGAAGTCCGAGGTGTCGGTCGAGGTATAGTTGAAGGTGATGTTGCCCCAGGTATCCAGCGCCGCTTCCAGCGGCTTGCACCATTTGGCGGCCTTGCGCAGGACTTCCGGGCCTTCGTTTGCGATGTCGACGCCTTCGTTGCGCGCCAGGACCATGGCTTCCAGCGCCACGCGGTTCGCGGTCGCGCCGGCCTGGATGCCCATCGGGTGGCCGATGGTGCCGCCGCCGAATTGCAGCACCACGTCGTCGCCGAACAGGTCCAGCAGCTGGTGCATCTGCCCGGCATGGATGCCGCCCGAGGCGACCGGCATGGTCTTTTTCAGGTTGGCCCAGTCCTGCTCGAAGAAGATGCCGCGCGGCAGGTCGACCGCGTTCACCGTCTCGCGGCAGACGTTGTAATAGCCCTGCACGGTCATCGGATCGCCCTCCAGCTTGCCGACGGCGGTGCCGGTATGCAGGTGATCGACCCCGGCCATGCGCAGCCACTTGGCGATCACGCGGAAGCTGATGCCGTGGTTCTTCTGCCGGGTATAGGTGCCGTGGCCGGCGCGGTGCATGTGCAGGATCATGTCGTTCTGCCGGCACCAGTTCGAGATCGACTGGATCGCGGTCCAGCCGACGATCAGGTCCACCATGACGATGACCGAGCCCAGCTCCTTGGCCAGTTCGGCGCGGCGATACATCTCTTCCATGGTGCCGGCGGTGATGTTGAGATAGTGCCCCTTGACCTCGCCGGTGGCGGCCGTGGCCTTGTTCACCGCCTCCATGCAGTAGAGGAAGCGGTCGCGCCAATGCATGAAGGGTTGCGAGTTGATGTTCTCGTCGTCCTTCATGAAGTCGAGCCCGCCCTTCAGCCCCTCATAGACCACGCGGCCGTAGTTCTTGCCCGACAGCCCCAGCTTGGGCTTGGTGGTGGCGCCGAGCAGGGGACGGCCGAACTTGTCCAGGCGCTCGCGCTCGACCACGATGCCGGTGGGCGGGCCGGCAAAGGTCTTCATGTAGGCGACCGGGAAGCGCATGTCCTCGAGCCGCGCGGCCTTCAGCGGCTTGAAGCTGAAGACGTTGCCGATGATCGAGGCGGTGACGTTGGCGATCGAGCCTTCCTCGAACAGGATCAGGTCATAGGCGACATAGCAGAAATACTGCCCCGGCGTGCCCGGCACCGGCTCGACCTTATAGGCTTTCGCGCGATACTGGTCGCAGGCAGTCAGCCGGTCGGTCCAGACCACGGTCCAGGTCGCGGTCGAGCTTTCGCCGGCCACCGCCGCCGCTGCCTCGATCGGGTCCACGCCCTCTTGCGGGGTGATGCGGAACAGGGCCAGGATGTCGGTGTCCTTGGGCTGGTAGTCGCCGTCCCAATAGCCCATCTGGGCGTATTTCAGCACGCCGGCCGCATAGCGCTTCTTCTTGTCGGTGATTTCCGACTTGCTCATCTCGTTCATCGGGCTTCCTCCTCCTCAGGCGGCTTTCGCGCCAGTGATTGCCGGGTCCAGCGCCCCCGACGCGTAGCGTTTGGCCATCTCGTCCATCGGGATGACCCTGATCTTGCTGGCATGGCCCGCGGTGCCGAAGCGTTCGAAGCGGTCGCGGCACAGGGCCGTCAGCTCCTTCATCGCCGGGATCAGGAACTTGCGGGGGTCGAATTCATCGGGCTTGTCGCGGGCGATCTTGCGGAACTGCCCGGTCATCGCCATGCGGCAATCGGTGTCGATATTCACCTTGCGCACGCCGTGGCGGATGCCGCGCTCGATCTCCTCGACCGGGACGCCATAGGTCTGCGGCATCTGGCCGCCGGCCTCGTTGATCAGGTCTTGCAGATATTGCGGCACCGAGCTGGAGCCGTGCATGACCAGATGCGTGCCGGGCAGGCGCTCGTGGATCGCCTCGATCACATGCATGGCCAGGATGTCGCCATCGGGCTTGCGGCTGAACTTGTAGGCGCCATGGCTGGTGCCGCAGGCGATGGCCAGCGCGTCGCAATGGGTGCGGGCGACGAAATCCACCGCCTGATCGGGGTCGGTCAGAAGCTGGCTGTGGTCCAGCTTGCCCTCGGCGCCCGAGCCGTCCTCGGCCGCGGCTTCGCCGGTCTCCAGGCTGCCCAGAACGCCCAGCTCGCCCTCGACCGAGGCGCCGACGGCATGGGCGGCCTCGGAGACCTTGGCCGTCACCGCGACGTTATAGTCGTAATCGGCGGGCGTCTTCATGTCCTCATGCAGCGAGCCGTCCATCATCACGCTGGTGAATCCGTGCCGGATCGCCGACATGCAGGTGGCCAGGTTGTTGCCGTGGTCCTGGTGCAGGCAGATCGGGATGGTCGGGTTCATCTCGGCCAGGGCCTCGACCATGCGCCGCAGCATGATGTCGCCGGCATAGGAACGGGCGCCGCGGCTGGCCTGCAGGATCACCGGCGCATCGACCTCGGCCGCCGCCTTCACGATGGCCAGCCCCTGTTCCATGTTGTTGATGTTGAAGGCGGGCACGCCGTAGCCATGCTCGGCGGCGTGGTCCAGAAGCTGTCGCAGCGTGATGAGGGCCATCACTTTCCTCCCTGGATAAGCTGGTTGGCAAGGTCGGCGGCACGTTCGGCGGTGATGCCGAAATGCCGGTAAAGCGCGGGGGCGGGGGCCGAGGCGCCAAAGCCGGCCATGCCGATGAAACCGTCGCCGGGGCGCAGGAAAAGCCCGTCCCAGCCCTGGCGGATCAGCGCCTCGATGCCGATGCGCGGGGCGCGGCCCAGCACCGCTTCGCGTTCGGCCTGCGGGCGCTGGGCGAACAGCTCGAAGCAGGGGGCCGAGACGACGGCGGCGCGCACGCCCTGCGCGGCCAGCAGATCGGCGGCCTCCAGCGCGATCTCGACCTCCGAGCCGGTGGCGATCAGCGTCGCGTCGCGCGCGCCCTCGGTCTCGCGCAGGACATAGGCGCCCTGGCGGCTCAGGTTCTCGTCATCGGCCTTAAGCCGCACGGCGGGCAGGTTCTGGCGCGACAGGCACAGGACCGAGGGGCTGGCGGGCGCGGTCAGCGCGATCTCCCAGGCCTCGGCGGTCTCGACCGCATCGGCGGGGCGGAAGACCATCAGGTTCGGGATCGCCCGCAGCGCCGCGACATGCTCGACCGGCTGGTGGGTCGGCCCGTCCTCGCCCAGGCCGATGCTGTCATGGGTCATGACATGGACGACCGGCACCCCCATCAGCGCGCCCAGCCGGATCGCGGGCCGGGAATAGTCGGAAAAGGCCAGGAAGGTGCCGCCATAGGGTACCAGCCCGCCATGCAGCGCCAGGCCGTTCATGATCGCGGCCATGCCGTGTTCGCGGATGCCGTAATGGACATAGCGGCCCAGCCGCTCGGCCGGCGTCACCGAGACCATGCCCTTGCTGCGGGTGTTGTTCGAGCCGGTCAGGTCGGCCGAGCCGCCCACCGTGTTCGGCAGCGTGGCGTTCACCACCTCCAGCGCCATTTCCGAGGCCTTGCGGGTCGCCACCTTGGGCCGGTCGGCGGCCAGTTTGGCGGTATAGTCGCGGATGGCGCTGCGCAGCGCC
>NZ_JBGOSN010000044.1:7836-32024 GCF_046335115.1 Paracoccus sp. P2
CGCTGCGCAGCGCCGCCGCATCGGGCGCGGCCAGCATGGCGTTGAAACGGCCCTGATCTGGGGACGTTTCCAGCCGCTTCTGCCATGCTGACCGCGCCTCGGCCCCTCGCGCGGAGACACAGCGCCAGGAGTCCAGGATGTCTTGGGGTATTTCGAAGGGCGGATGGTTCCAGCCCAGATGCGCACGCGCCGCCGCGATCTCGTCGGCGCCCAGCGGCGCGCCATGCACGTCGTGGCTGCCCTGCTTGTTCGGCGCGCCATAGCCGATCACCGTCTTGCAGGCGATGAGCGAGGGGCGCTCATCCGCCCGCGCGGCCTCGATCGCGGCGGCCACCGCCTCGCGGTCATGGCCGTCCACCGCCTGCACATGCCAGCCCGCGGCGGCAAAGCGCGCCATCTGGTCGGTCGAGGTGGACAGGTCGGTATGGCCGTCGATGGTGATGCCGTTGTCATCCCACATCAGGATCAGCCGGCCCAGCCGCTGGTGGCCGGCAAAGTCGATGGCCTCGTGGCTGATGCCCTCCATCAGGCAGCCGTCGCCCGAGATGACATAGGTCCAGTGATCGACCAGCCCGTCGCCGAAGCGGGCGTTCATCATCCGCTCGGCCAGCGCCATGCCGACGGCGGTGGCTAGCCCCTGGCCCAGCGGGCCGGTGGTGGTCTCGATCCCCTTGGCATGGCCGTATTCGGGATGGCCGGCGGTGCGCGCGCCCAACTGGCGGAAATTCCGCAGCTGGTCCATGTCCATGTCGTCATAGCCCAGCATGTGGTTGATCGCATAGACCAGCATCGAGCCATGGCCCGCCGACATCACGAAGCGGTCGCGGTCGGGCCAGGCGGCATCCGCCGGGTCGATCTTCATGAAGCGGTTGAACAGCACCGCGGCCACGTCGGCCATGCCCATGGGCGCGCCCGGATGGCCGGATTTCGCGGCCTCGACCGCCTCCATCGCCAGCGCGCGGATGGCATTGGCCATCTGCGCCTCCATACCGGTGTCGATCCTTGCCATCTGGTTCATCCTCTTTCCCTCCCTTCAGGCCCGTTTCGATTCGTTGACCAGACGCAGGATCATCGGCGTCAGGATCAGCTGCATGGCGAGGTCCAGCTTCGGCCCCGGAATGACGATGGAATTGGCGCGGCTCATCCACGAGCCCTGGATCATCGAGGTCAGATAGGGAAAATCGATGCCGCGCGGGTTCTTGAAGCGGATCACCACCAGGCTTTCGTCCGCCGTGGGGATCCAGCGCGCGATGAACGGGTCCGAGGTATCGACCACCGGGACACGCTGGAAGTTGATGTCGGTTTCGGTGAACTGCGGGCAGATCACATGCACATAGGCATGCATCCGGCGCAGGATCACGTCGGTCACGGCCTCGGTCGAATAGCCGCGGCTGGCCTTGTCGCGGTGGATCTTCTGGATCCATTCCAGGTTGATGACCGGCACCACGCCGATCTTCAGGTCGGCCTGTCCGGCGATGTCGATGCCGTCCGAGCGGACCGCGCCATGCAGCCCCTCGTAGAACAGCAGGTCCGAGCCGGGGGCGAAATCCTCCCATGCCGTGAACTGGCCGGGGGGCGTGCCGTATTTCTCGGCCTCGCGGTCGTCGTGGACGTAATGCCGGGTCTGGCCGGTGCCGGTCTGGCCGTAATGGCGAAACACCTGTTCCAGGCGCTCCAGCTCGTTGGCCTCGATGCTGAAATGGCTGAAGGTGTGGTCGCCCGCCTCGGTCCGGCGCGCCAGTTCGGCCTTCATCGCCGCGCGGTCGAAGCGGTGGAAGGCGTCGCCCTCGATGCTGACGGCGGTGATCTTCTCGCGGCGGAAGATCTGGTCGAAGGTGTTCTTGATCGTGGTGGTGCCCGCGCCCGACGAGCCGGTGACGGAAATGATCGGGTGTTTCTTGCTCATGGTGTCCCTTCTTTTTCCAGATCAGGCCCGGAACAGGCCGCGATGGCCGAACAGCGCCGAGACCTCGGTCTGGGGCAGTTCGTGATAGGCGGCGATGCGGGCGACCTTCTCGGCCGAGCCGAAGACGAAGGGCGTGCGCTGGTGCAGGCGCGCCGCGCCCTGGTCGAGGATCGGGACCAGCCCGTCGGTGGCGCGACCGCCGGCCTGTTCGACCAGCAAGGCGATGGGCGCGCATTCGTAAAGCATGCGCAGCCGGCCCGAGCCGTAGCCCTCGCGCGCGTCGCCGGGATACAGGAACACGCCGCCCCGGATCAGGATGCGGTGGGTTTCCGCCACCAGCGAGGCGATCCAGCGCATGTTGAAGTTCTGTTCGCGCGGGCCGTCGCTGCCGGCCAGGCAATCGTCGATATAGGCGCGGATCGGCTGCGGCCAGTGCCGGTAGTTCGAGGCGTTGATGGCGAATTCCAGGGCGCTTTCGGGCATCTCCTGCCGGGCCGTCACCAGCCGGAAGCCGTCGCTGTCGGGGTCCAGCGCGTAATGCTGCACGCCGTCGCCGAACGTGACCATCATGGCGCAGCGCGGGCCGTAGATGATGTAGCCCCCGCCGATCTGCTGGCGCGCCGGGCGCAGGAAGCTGGCCTCGGCCGTCGCCTCGGCGGGATAGATCGAAAAGATCGTGCCGATCGAGACATTGGTGTCGATGTTCGAGGAGCCGTCCAGCGGGTCGATGGCGACGGCCAGCCGGCCCGCGGGGTCCAGCGCCACGGCCTCGTCCTGTTCCTCCGAGGCGAGCCAGCGCACCCCCGCGCCGGCCAGCGCCTGGCGGAACAGGTCGTCCGCCATCACGTCCAGCGCCTTCTGCCCGTCGCCATCCGCATTGGTCCCGACCGGCGAGGCAAGGTCGCCACCCCGGCGGATGATCGCGGCAAGCCGGGCCCCGGCCTCGGCCATCGCCCGCATCACGGGGCGCAACTCCTCGGGAATGCGGTCGGTCTGGATTGTCTCGGCGGTCATCTGCCCCTCCTCTGGCGCGTCCCGTCTTCTTGTTGACATGTCCAGATTTTAAGGAACATTTAATAATACAAAAATGTATTTCGGAAATTCTGAATGAAGCGGATCAGTGCCATAACCCTGCGCCAGCTGCGCGTGCTGCGCGCCGTCATCGACAGCGGCTCGCTGACCGGGGCGGCGGGGCTGCTGAGCCTCAGCCCGCCCGCGATCCACAGCCAGCTGCGTGCGCTGGAGGATCTGCTCGGCGCCCCCATGGTGATCCGGGGCGAGCATGGCGCCTTCCTTGCCACCGAAGAGGGGCGGGCGGTGCTGGAAGCCGAGGCGCAGATCGCCATCGCGCTTGAAACCTGCGCGCGGCGGGTGGCGGCGCTGCAAAGCGGCCATACCGGCAATGTCTCGCTGGGGGTGGTCTCGACCGGCAAGTATTTCGCGCCGCGCCTCGTCGCCGACCTGCGCCGCGCGTTGCCCGAGGTCGAGGTGACGCTGCGCATCGGCAACCGCGACGCGGTAATCCAGTGGCTGACCTCGCGGGCGCTGGACCTGGCGATCATGGGCCGGCCGCCGCGCAGCCCGGCGGTGGTGGCCGAGCCCATCGGCCCGCATCCCCATATCATCGTGGCGCCCCCCGATCACCCGCTGGCCGCCGCCGATCCGGCGACGCCGCGCGATCTCCTGGCCGAGACCTATCTGGCGCGCGAGCCCGGCTCGGGCACGCGCATCCTGATGACACGGTTCCTGGACCGGATCGGCGACGGCACGCCCTGGCGCATGGTCGAGATGGGCACGAACGAGACCATCAAGCAGGCGGTGATCGCGGGCTTGGGCATCGCGCTGATCTCGCAGCACACGGTGACCGAGGAATTGCGCGCCGGCCGGCTGGTGGCGCTGAAGGCCGAGGGGCTGCCGATCCAGCGCAACTGGTTCCTGATCCGGCGCGAGGACATGGCGCTGTCGCCGGCGGGACGGCGCGTGCATGATCATGTCCTGGGGCTGAAGGGCGGCTTCCTGCCCACGGTCGAATCGTAAGCGCCGGCCGCGGCGGATCGCCTGCGGCCGGCGCTTGCCTTGCGGGGTCAGTCCTCCAGCGGCTTGCCGGCAGTCTCGCGCGCCATCAGCATGGCGACCAGCGCCAGACCGGCGGCGCCGACCAGATACCAGGCCGGGGCCAGCTTGCTGCCGGTCACGCTGATCAGCCAGGTTGCGACGAAGGGCGCGGTGCCGCCAAACAGCGCATTCGCGGCGTTGAAGCTGAAGGCGAAGCCGGAATAGCGCACGCGGGTCGGAAAGATCTCGGACAGGAAGCAGGGCAGGGTGCCGTCGTTGATGGTCAGCAGTGCGCCGAAGGCGATCTGGATCAGCACGATGGTGGCGAAGCTCGCGCCGTCGAGCATGCTGAACAGCGGCACGGTCAGGCCCATGAACAGCACCGAGGCGGTGATCAGCGCCGTTTTGCGCCCCAGCCGGTCCGACAGCATGCCCATCAGGAAGATCAGGAAGATGTAGCTGGCCAGCGAGATGCTGGTGGCCAGGAAGGCCTGCGCCTTGCCCATGCCCATCTCGGTCGAGAGATAGGTGGGCATGTAGCTGAGGATCAGGTAGAAGCCCACGGCGTTGAGGCAGGTGACGCCGAAGGCGATGGCGATCTGCCGGCGATGGTTGCGAAACAGCTCGCGCACCGGGGTGGCCTCGACGTGATGGGTCTTTTCCAGCTCGCGGAATTTCGGCGTGTCCTCCAGCCGCAGCCGAATATAAAGGCCGATGAAGCCCAGAGGCAGCGCCAGCAGGAAGGGGATGCGCCAGCCGAAGCTTTGCATCTGCGCCTCGTCCAGGAAGGCGAAGAGCCCCGCCGACATCAGCGAACCGGCCAGCAGCCCCGCTGCGGTCGAGGCCGGTACGATGCTGGTGTAAAGGCCGCGGCGATGGGTCGGGGAATATTCGGCGATGAACGAGGTGGCGCCGGCATATTCGCCCGCCGCCGAAAAGCCCTGCACCATGCGCACCAGCAGCAGAAGCACCGGTGCCAGCAGGCCGATCTGGTGATAGGACGGCAAGAGCGCGATGACGGTGGTGGCGCCCGACATGATCAGGATCGACCAGGACAGCGCGGTGCGCCGGCCGACCCGGTCGCCGATCGCGCCCCAGATGATGCCGCCGACCGGGCGGATGATGAACGAGATGGCAAAGACCGCGAAGGTCGCCAGCAGCGCGCTGGTCGGCGCGATCTCGGGAAAGAAGGCATGGGCGATGACGGTGGCGAAATAGCCGTATGAGGCATAGTCGAACCATTCGACGAAATTGCCGACGAAGCTGGCGCCCAGCACCTTCTTCACCACGTCGGGCGAAACCTCGGTGTCTTGCGCCGCATCCTGCGGCATGACGGCCGCCGCGGCGAGCGTTGGATTGGACATTGTTACCCTCCCTTGGGTGTTCCTGCCGGTCTCCTCTGCCGGCAATGGCCTTTCGGCCCGGCCCGCGGGGGATGCGGGCCGGTGGCGGCGGTCGCAATCGCCGTTACGCGATCCGCCCGCCGGATGGTCCGGCGGGCGGTGGGGGATCAGGCGGCCTTGGCCTTGCCCCTGACGATCAGATGCTCGGGTCCATAGGGGAAGCCGGTGATGTTGCGGTTCCCGCCTTCCTCGATCACCAGGATGTCGTGTTCGCGATAGCCGCCGGCGCCGGGCATGCCCTCGGGGATGGTGATCATCGGCTCCATCGAGACGACCATGCCGGGCTCCAGCACCGTGTCGCAATCCTCGCGCAGCTCCAGCCCCGCCTCGCGGCCGTAATAGTGGCACAGCACCCCGAAGCTGTGGCCATAGCCGAAGCTGCGGTATTGCAGCAGGTTCTCGGCCGCATACATCTCGTTCAGCTCGGCCGCGATCTCCGAGCATTTCTTGCCCGGCACCAGCAATTCCTTGCCGCGGTCATGGACCTTGCAGTTGAACTCCCACAGCCGGACATGTTCGTCGCTGGCCTGCTCGGCGAAGAGCGTGCGCTCCAGCGCGACGTAATAGCCCGCGACCATGGGGAAGCAGTTCAGCGACAGGATGTCGCCGCGCTGGATCTTGCGGCTCGTCACCGGGTTGTGGGCGCCGTCGGTGTTCACGCCGGACTGGAACCAGGTCCAGCTGTCCAGCAGTTCGGCATGGGGCCAGGTTTTCGCGATCTCGCGCACCATGGCGGCGGTGGAATGCAGCGCCACCTCATGCTCGGGCACGCCCACGGCCACCGCCTCGACGCAGGCCGCGCCGCCCAGATCGGCGATACGGGCCATCTCGGTGATATGGGCGATCTCCTCGGCCGATTTGATCATGCGCAGCCGCATGGCAGGCGCTGCGATATCGACGAACGCGACGCCGGGAAACTCCGCCTTCAGCAGGTCGAGCAGGTCGATGTTGACATGGTCGAACTCGATGCCGATGCGTCGGGCCTGGCCGGCCAGTTGGCGCAGCGCATGAAAATAATTGTCCTTCTGCCAGTCGGTATAGGTGACGTTTCCGCCGAAGCTGCGCCGCCAGGGCTGGCCGCCGTCGATGCCGGCGCTGATGGTGCTCGCCTTGTCATGGTCGATCACCAGCCCGTAGCGGCGGCCGAACTGGCAATAGAGGAAATCGGCGTAATAATTGATGTTGTGATACGAGGTGAACAGCGCCGCATCGATGCCTGCCTGCGCCATATGCGCCCGGATTGCATCCTGGCGGCGCTGCATTTCCGTGGCCGAGAAGGTCGGGACCGCCTTCTCGCCATTGCCGACGAAACTCTGGAGCCTGTCGCGTTGCATGGGATGTCCTTTTGTCTTTTGGGGGTTCGGATGGCGGCAGGATCGGTTCCGCAAGGCCGCTTGTCAAAAGACGGTTTCTCATGCTTCACTTGAGAAAATCTCAAACAGTTTTGGAACGCCGATGTCGCTTCTGCCGCTGAACGCCCTGCGCGCCTTCGAGGCGGTGGCCCGGCTGAAAAGCTTCAAGGAGGCGGCGAAGGCGCTTTTCGTCACCCAGTCGGCGGTCAGCCATCAGGTCCGCCACCTTGAGGAATTCCTGGGGGTCGCGCTGTTCGACCGCTCGGGGCCGCGGCCGCGCATCCTGCCCCGCGGGCAGGAACTGGCGCGGACGCTGAGCCTGTCGCTGGCCGAGATCGAGGCCGCCTGCAAGCGGGTGCGCATGGCCGGCGGCACGCAGCCGCTGGTGATCGCCGCCATCCCCTCGGTGGCGATCTGCTGGCTGATCCCGCGGCTCTCGCGCTTTCGGCAGGCGCATCCCGAGGTGGCGCTGCGGGTGGTCTATGCCATGCACGGTCAGGAGATCGACTTTCGCAGCACGCATTTCGCCTTCGTCTTCTCGGATGGCCCGCCGGCCGTGCCGGGGGTGCGGGTGCTGGGCTTCCTGCCGGGGGCAAGCGCGCCGGTCTGCAACCCCGCGCTGCTGCTCGCTTTCGGCAAGGCGCCGCCCCCGGCCGCCGCGATCAAGGCGGCGGGGCTTTTGCACGATACCGACACCTCGGCCTGGCGCGCCTGGCTTTCGCGGGCGGGCGAGGGCATCGACCCGGACGAGGCCGGGCCGGTCTTCGAGGATTTCAACCTGCTGCGCGCTGCCGCGCTGGCCGGGCAGGGCGTGGCGCTGTGCCCGCTGGCGATGATCCGCGACGACCTCGACAGCGGCCGGCTGGTGCAGCTGTCGCCGGTGACGGTGCAGGAAAACTATGGCTACTACCTGCTGGCCAACGATCCGCAGCCTGCCGACCTGGCCGAGAACGCCCAGGCCTTCCAGGACTGGGCGTTCCACGAAAGGGATGCCGGGCCGGGCGGCTGATCCGGGTCAGGACCGCGCCGGCTCGCGCGGCGCCACCGGGTGCAGCAGATGCGAGAAATCCGGCCGCCGCGCCAGCACATCGGCCAGGCTGTAGCCGTCCAGAACCGCCATGAAGCCCGCCATCGCCTCGTCCAGCACCGAGGTCAGCCCGCAGGCCGGCGCGATGATGCAGCTGGTGCAGCCGACCAGGTCGAAATCATCCTCGGTATGGCGCACCAGCGCGCCGATATTGATCTCGGCCGGCGGCCGCGCCAGCCGGATGCCGCCGTTGCGGCCGCGCAGGCTGGCCAGAAAGCCCGCATGCACCAGGTCGTTGATGACCTTCATCAGGTGGTTCTGCGAGATGCCATAGGCTTGCGCGATCTCGCCGATCGAGCACAGCCGTTCGGGCTCGCGGCCCAGATACAAGAGCACGCGCATGGCGTAATCGGTATAGCGCGTCAGGCGCATCGCGGCCTCCGATAAAACATGTATCCTGATTGCATGTTTCTGGCGGCAAAGATACATGTATCCGCAATACATGTTTTGAGTCGCGGCCGACCCCCGCCGCGCAACCTAGCAGGAGAAGCCCGATGCCGCAGCCGCTGAGCGCGCAGACCATCGCCCTGGTCAAAGCCACTGTCCCTGGGCTCGAGGCGCATGGCCTTGACATCGTGCGCGAAATGTATGCGCGCATGTTCCAGAACCCCGAGATCCGCGACCTGTTCAACCAGTCGCACCAGGGCGGTTCGGAAGCGCAGCCGCGCGCGCTGACCGGGGCGATCCTGGCCTATGCCAACAATATCGACAACGTCACGGCGCTGGTCCCCGCGGTCGAGCGCATCGCCCAGAAACATGTGGGCCTGCAGATCCTGCCCGAGCATTACCCCCATGTCGCCGAGGCGCTCTTGGGCGCCATCCAGGCGGTGCTGGGCGATGCGGCCACCGACGAGGTGCTGGATGCCTGGGGCGAGGCCTATTGGTTCCTTGCCAATATCCTGATCGCGCGCGAGCGGCGGATCTATGACGAGCAGCTGGCGGTCGCGGGCGGCTGGAACGGCTGGCGCGAGTTCCGCATCGACGAGGTGATCCGCGAAAGCAGCACCATCGCCTCGTTTATCCTGCGCCCGGTCGATGGCGGGCCGGTGATGGCGCACAAGCCGGGCCAGTACCTGACCTTCTGGCTGGAGATCCCCGGCCATGCCCCGGCCAAGCGCAACTATTCGATCTCGGCTGCGCCGAACGGCCAGACCTATCGCATCTCGGTCAAGCGCGAGCCGCAGGGGCTGGTCTCGGGCTGGCTGCACCAGCAAAGGCCGGGCACGGTGCTGAAGGTGGCCGCGCCCGCGGGCGAGTTCTTCCTGCCCGAACGGCCCAAGCGGCCGGTGGTGCTGCTGTCGGGCGGTGTGGGCCTGACGCCGATGGTCGCCATGCTGGAGGCGCTGGTGCAATCGGACGCGCCGGTGCCGGTGCATTACATCCACGGCACCCATGACCGCGAGACCCATGCGATGCGCGCCCATGTCCGCGCGCTGGCCAAGGGACGGGGGCAGATCACCGTCACCGATTTCCACCAGACGCCGCTGGCGGATGAGGTCGCCGGCCGCGACTACGACCATGCCGGGCTGATCACCGAGGAATGGCTGCTGGCCAACACCCCTTCGGGCGATGCGGATTACTATATCTGCGGCCCGCGCCCCTTCCTGCGGGCGGCGGTGGCCGCCCTGTCGCTGGCCGGCGTGCCCTCGGACCGCATCCATTACGAGTTCTTCGGCCCGGCCGACGAATTGCTGGTTGCCTGAGGCGGGGTCCGGACGCCGATGGCCCGGCCGCTTGCCAAGGGGCTTGGCAGCGCGCCACGGCTTGTGGCAATGCGGAACGGACGCCCGGTCCTCCGGCCGGGCGCAGCATTCGGGAAACCATGGTGCCGCAATCTGCTGCTGACGACAGGGAACGCTATATCGCGCGGGGCATTGCCCATGTGAAGCTTTCGACGCCGGCCCGGGCGCCGATCACCGTGTCCTTCGTGCTGATGCCGCGCTTTACCATGCTGGCCTTCACCTCGGCGATCGAGCCCTTGCGGGTGGCCAACCAGCTGACCGAGCAGGTGCTGTTCAAATGGCGCATCCACAGCGAGACGGGCGCGCCGATCGCCTGCTCGAACGGGGTGCCGCTTCTGCCCGACGCGCCGCTGTCCGAGGCCCTGGCCTCGGATTACGTGCTGGTCTGCGGCGGGGTCGAGCCGGATGCGGGATGCAGCGCCGAACTGACCGACTGGCTGCGCAAGCAATGGCGCCACGGCGGCACGGTGGGCGGGCTTTGCACCGGCGCCTATGCGCTGGCCCGCGCCGGCATCCTCAACGGCCGCCGCTTTACCCTGCATTGGGAAAACATTCCGAACTTCACCGAGAAATATCCGGACCTGGCGCCCGAGCGGCGCATCTTCTGCATCGACGACCGCATCGTCACCTGCGCCGGCGGCGTCGCTTCGGCCGAGCTGGCACTGAAGCTGATCGAGGATTACTACGGCGCCGAACTGGGCCAGGCGGTGATGAACATGTGCCTGCTGGGCCAGATCCGCCGCGGCGAGGACGAACAGCTGAGCTCGCTTTCCGTCCGCCTGGGCACGCGAAACGACCACCTGATCCGCGCCGTGGCCTATATCGAGGCCCATGTCGAGGACGAGATCGACCTGGGCGAATGCGCCAGCCACCTGGGCATCTCGCGCCGCCAGCTGGAGCGATTGTTCCAGCGCTACCTGGACACGACGCCGCTGCAATATCTCAACAAGGTGCGGCTGCAACATGCCCGCTCGCTGCTGACCGAGACCAATCTCAGCGTCATGCAGGTGGCGGTGGCCTGCGGTTTCGGCTCGTCCTCGTATTTCTCCAAGGTGTTCCGGGGGCAATACGGCATCTCGCCCCACAAGTTCTCGCTGACGCGCAAGCGGCCGGGTTAGGGCGCGGCCCGCGCCCTGCGCTATGATCGGCCGAATCGCCAGCGCAGGAGGGTATCGGATGGACAAGGGCAGGGTGGCGGCGGGACGCATCCGCATCGGCATCGGCGGCTGGACCTACGAGCCCTGGCGCGGCAGCTTCTATCCCGCGGGGCTGGCGCAGCGGCGCGAGCTGGAACATGCCAGCCGCCGGCTGACCTCGATCGAGATCAACGGCACCTATTACGGCGCGCAAAAGCCCGAGAGCTTTCGCAAATGGCATGACGAGACGCCCGAGGATTTCGTCTTTTCGCTGAAGGCGCCGCGCTATGCCACCAATCGCAAGGTGCTGGCCGAGGCGGGCGAAACCATCGCGCGGTTCCTGTCGGGCGGGGTCATGCTCTTGGGCGACAAGCTGGGACCGATCAACTGGCAGTTCATGGCGACGAAGACATTCGAGCCCGACGATTTCCGGGCCTTCCTGAAGCTGTTGCCGGCCGCGGCCGGGGGCAGGGCGCTGCGCCACGTGGTCGAGGTGCGCCACCAGAGCTTCCGCACGCCCGTCTTCACCGAGATGCTGCGCGAGCATGGCGTGGCGGCGGTGGTCGCGGCGGATGGCAAATATCCGCAGATCGCCGATCCGACCGCGCCCTTCGTCTATGTGCGCATCATGGGTACCAGCGCCGAGGAGGCCCTGGGCTATGCGCCGGCGGCGCTGGATCTTTGGGCGGAAAGAGTGCGGATCTGGGCGGCGGGCGGACTGCCCGAGGGGCTGGAGCATGTCGGGCCGAACCCGGTCTCGGGGCCGCGCGACGTCTATCTTTACGTCATCGGCGGCCACAAGGCGCATAATCCGCAAGCCGCCATGGCGCTGATCGAGCGGCTGGGCTGAAGCCGCCGCGATCCCGTTCCGCTTTCGGCGCGGCCAAGGGGCTTGCCCGTGCGATCCGCCCCTGCCAAGCTGCAAGGCAGGGAGAACGCGCATGGACGGACAGCAGAACGGCCGCAAGCCGCTGGACACGGCGGAAATCGGCGCGCTTGCGCATCTTTACCGGGCCGAAATCTATCGCTCGACCATCTGGCGCACGCGGCTCGACACCACGACGAACTGGTCGGTGGTGACGCTGGGGGTGGCGCTGTCGATCACCTTTTCCTCGCCCCAGGCATCGCCCCTGCCGCTGGTGCTGGTCGGCATCCTCATCATCTTCTTCCTGATGCTCGAGGCCCGGCGCTATCGCTATTTCAACGTCTGGCGCGCGCGCTGCCGCTGGATGGAGCTGAACTTCATGGCGCCGATGCTGCGCGACGGCGACCTGCGGCTGGACACAGGCTGGCAGGACCGGCTGGCCGAGGATTATCGCCGCCCCGCCTATCACGTCAGCCTGCGCACCGCCATCGGCCGGCGCATCCGGCGCAACTATTTCTGGATCCTGCTGATCCAGACCGTGGCCTATCTGGGCAAGCTGGGGGTGCATCCGACCCCGCTGCAATCGGCGGCCGAATTGCTGGAGCGCGCCGCCATCGGCCCGATTCCGGGCTGGCTGGTGCTGGGCATCGGGCTGGCCTATTGCCTGTCCTGGGGCGCCATTGCGCTGTGGAGCCTGGGCGAGGACCGCAAGCGCGCCCGCTGGCGCCAGGATCCGCTGGGCATGGGGTGAACCCGGCGGGCTGATGCAAGGCCACACGGGTTTGGTCACGCATCCCCTCGCCGGAATGCAGGACGAAGCGCCCGAAATCGAGGAGATGGCCAAGGCCGCCACCATCCATGTCCCGACCGTGCGGCCGGCTGCCGGATGGATCTGCTGCGCCGCTGGCCTTCGGGGGGCGCTGCCCCCCGCGTTTCCTGCACCCCTCGACGGGGCGCAGGAAACGTCCCCCCGGGATATTTGGGCAAGAAAGAAGGGCAGGCGCCATGGGGCTGGATCCCGAGAGGCGCCACCCGGCACAATGTCAATCCACCGGCTCCAAGGCGCCGAAGGATATGGCGCATCCTGCCCGGCCCGGCTAGGTTGGCGGAATGCTGGTCGATCCCNGCAGGCGCCATGGGGCTGGATCCCGAGAGGCGCCACCCGGCACAATGTCAATCCACCGGCTCCAAGGCGCCGAAGGATATGGCGCATCCTGCCCGGCCCGGCTAGGTTGGCGGAATGCTGGTCGATCCCGAACACCCGTTCTTCCGCCCGCTCTGGGTCCGTGTCCTCTGCGTCCTGCTGCCCCTGCTTTGGGCGGGGTTCGAGGCAACCAGTGGCGCGTTCTTCTGGGCCTTCCTGTTCGGTGCGGCAGGGATCTATCTTTTCGCGGCGCTTTTCCTGAAACGCAGCGACGACGGGTGATGTCCCGGCGCCGGCGCGGACCTGCCCCTCGTGTCTTGCCGATCCGCGAATGGTGCGCCGAGAATCATCCCGTCCCCGTCCCGATACGGCGGGGCGGCAGCGCCTGAACAGTCCGGTTCTGTCTGTTTTCACGTCCGGGGCCGGCCCCTCCTGCCTGGTGCCTGGCCGGCTGAACGCCAAGATTTGCCCGATGCTTTCGGCGTTTCGCAGCGTCATCGCGGCAAAACGACGATCATGCCCGGCAAAGCACTTGACCTGTCAGGCAGATTCGTTTGCATCAGGATCAGGGAATATCTCTAGACATGGGAGGCATTATGTCACTCTTCTCCACCCGGATGCTTGCGGCATCGGCTTTTGCCCTGATGGCTGCGGCGCCGCTGCATGCCAAGACCTTCGTCTATTGCTCGGAGGGCTCGCCGGAGGGTTTCGACGCCGCGCCCTATACCTCGGGCACCACCTTCGATGCCTCGGGCCATGCGATCTACAACCGCCTCGTGCAGTTCAAGCCGGGCACCACCGAGATCGAGCCGGCCCTGGCCGAAAGCTGGGACGTGTCCGAGGACGGGCGGGAATACACCTTCCACCTGCGCCAGGGGGTGAAGTTCCATTCCAACGACAAGTTCACGCCCTCGCGCGATTTCAACGCCGACGACGTGATCTTCACCTTCGAGCGCCAGGCCAGCGCCGACCATCCCTGGCACGAATACATCCCCGGCATCACCTACGAGTATTATTCCTCGATGGAGATGGACAAGCTGATCAAGTCCATCGAGAAGGTCGATGACCACACGGTGAAATTCACCCTGAACCAGCCCGAGGCGCCGTTCCTGGCCAATGTGGCGATGCCCTTCGTCTCGATCGTCTCCAAGGAATATGCCGACGCGCTGGACGCCGCCGGCACCCGCGAAGACCTGAACAACGCCCCGATCGGCACCGGCCCCTTCCGCTTCGTCGCCTATCAGAAGGACGCGGTGATCCGTTACCAGAAGAACGCCGATTACTGGGGCGAGGCACCCAAGATCGACGACCTGGTCTTTGCCATCACCCCCGACGCCTCGGTGCGGCTGCAAAAGCTCAAGGCCGGCGAATGCCACCTGATGCCCTATCCGGCGCCCGCCGACCTGGACGAGATCCGCGCCGACCCGAACCTCAAGCTGGACGAGCAGCCCGGCCTGAACGTGGGCTATCTGGCCTATAACACCACCGTCGCGCCCTTCGACAACCCGCAGGTCCGCAAGGCGCTGAACATGGCGATGGACAAGCAGGCCCTGATCGACGCCGTCTATCAAGGCAATGCCGAGGTCGCCAAGAACCCGATCCCGCCGACCATGTGGTCCTATAACGACGCCATCGAGGACGACAAATACGACCCCGAGGCCGCCAAGGCGATGCTGGAGGAAGCCGGCGTCAAGGATCTGACCATGGAAGTCTGGGCCATGCCGGTGCAGCGCCCCTACATGCCCAATGCCCGCCGCACCGCCGAGCTGATCCAGAGCGATTTCGCCAAGGTCGGCGTCAAGGTCGAGATCGTGAGCTACGAATGGGGCGAGTACCTGAAGAAGTCGATGGAGGAAGGCCGCAAGGGCGCCGTCATCCTGGGCTGGACCGGCGACAACGGCGACCCCGACAACTTCCTGTCGGTGCTGCTCAGCTGCGCCGCGGCCAATCCGGGCGGCGCGAACCGCGCCTTCTGGTGCAACCAGGAGTTCTCGGACCTGCTGGCCAAGGCCAAGGCGACCTCGGACCATGACGAGCGGGTCAAGCTTTACGAAGAGGCGCAGGTCATCTTCAAGCGCGAGGCGCCCTGGGCCACGCTGGCACATTCGACGCAATATGTGCCGATGGCCAAGAACGTGACCGGCTTCGTGCAATCGCCGCTGGGCGACTATGCCTTCGACACCGTGGACCTGACCGAATAAGGTCGCGCCCGGATTGAAACTCTCGCGGCCGTGCAGGGAAACCTCCTTGCACGGCCCTTAGGTTAGGGTTCGATGCTCAGATTCATCCTCAAGAAACTGCTTTACCTGGTTCCGACGATGATCGGGATCACGCTGGTGGCCTTTGGCTTCATCCGGCTGCTGCCCGGCGACCCGGTGCTGTTGATGGCCGGCGAGCGCGGCGTCTCGCCCGAGCGTTACGCCCAGATCGCGGCGCAGCTTGGCTATGACAAGCCGGTCTGGCAGCAATATCTGCATTATCTCGGCAACCTGCTCCAGGGCGACCTGGGCAATTCGCTGGTGACGAAAAAGCCGGTGCTGACCGAGTTCCTGGCGCTGTTTCCGGCCACGGTCGAGCTGGCGCTGGTGGCCATCATCATCGCCACGGTGATCGGCGTGCCGGTGGGCGTGATCGCGGCGATCAAGCGCGGCAGCTGGTTCGACCAGATATCGATGACCGCGGCGCTGGTCGGGTTTTCGATGCCGATCTTCTGGTGGGGGCTTTTGCTCATCATCCTGTTTTCGGGCGTGCTGGGCTGGACTCCGGTCTCGGGCCGCATCTCGCTGATGTATTTCTTTCCGCAGGTGACGGGCTTCATGCTGGTCGACAGCCTGCTCTCGGGGCAGAAGGGCGCCTTCGCCTCGGCGCTGAGCCACCTGATCCTGCCCTCGATCGTGCTGGCGACCATCCCGCTGGCGGTGATCGCGCGCCAGACCCGATCCGCCATGCTGGAGGTGATGGGCGAGGATTACGTGCGCACCGCCCGCGCCAAGGGCCTGTCGTCGCGCCGGGTGATCGGCGTCCATGCGCTGCGCAATGCCATGATCCCGGTCATCACCACCATCGGCTTGCAGGTCGGCGTGCTGATGGCCGGCGCCATTCTGACCGAGACGATCTTTTCCTGGCCGGGCATCGGCAAGTGGATGATCGATTCCATCAGCCGCCGCGACTATCCGGTGGTGCAGTCGGGCCTGCTCCTGATCGCCGCCATCGTGATGATCGTGAACCTGATCGTTGACCTGACCTATGGTCTCATCAACCCGAGGATCCGGCACAAATGACCGATACCACCGTCAAGATTTCGGACGCGGCCATCCGCCGCCGGATGCTGCGCGAGTTCTGGTTCTATTTCAGCCAGAACCGCGGCGCGGTGATCGGGCTCGTGGTCTTTATCCTGCTGGTGCTGACGGCGATCTTCGCACCGCTGATCGCGCCGCATGACCCGACGCAGCAATACCGCGACGCGCTCTTGGTGCCGCCGATCTGGCAGGATGGCGGGCGTGCGGGCTTCCTCTTGGGCACCGATGCGGTGGGCCGGGACATGCTGTCGCGGCTGATCCACGGCGCGCAATATTCGCTGTTCATCGGCATTGTCGTGGTCGCCATCGCGCTCACCGGCGGCATCATCATCGGGCTGGTCGCCGGCTTCTTCGGCGGCTGGGTGGACACCGTCATCATGCGGGTCATGGACGTGGTGCTGGCCTTTCCCTCGCTGCTGCTGGCGCTGGTGCTGGTCGCGGTGCTGGGGCCGGGGCTGACCAATGCGATGATCGCCATCGCCATCGTCTACCAGCCGCATTTCGCCCGCCTGACCCGCGCCGCGGTGATGGGGGAAAAGGCGCGCGAATACGTCACCGCCGCCAAGGTGGCCGGGGCGTCGAACCTGCGGCTGATGTTCAAGACCATCCTGCCGAACTGCCTGGCGCCCCTGATCGTGCAGGCGACGCTGAGCTTCTCCTCGGCGGTGCTCGACTCCGCCGCGCTCGGCTTCCTCGGCATGGGCGCGCAGCCGCCGGCCTCGGAGTGGGGCACCATGCTGGCCGAGGCGCGCGAGTTCATCCTGCGTGCCTGGTGGGTGGTGACCTTCCCCGGCCTCGCCATCCTGGTCTCGGTGCTGGCGATCAACCTGATGGGCGACGGTCTTCGCGACGCGCTCGACCCGAAACTGAAGCGGAGCTGAGCCATGGCCTTGCTGACAATCCGCAACCTGACCGTGCGCTTTGCTACCTCGACCGGCAGCTTCACCGCCGTGGACGGCATCGACGTGACCGTGGACAAGGGCGAGGTGCTGGCCATCGTCGGGGAATCGGGCTCGGGCAAGTCGGTGTCGATGCTGGCGGCGATGGGGCTTTTGCCCGATACCGCCACCGTCACCGCCGACGAGATGAGCTTCGACGGGCAAGACCTGCTGCGCATGACCCCGCGCCAGCGCCGCCGCATCATCGGGCGCGAGATCACCATGATCTTCCAGGAACCCATCGCCTCGCTGAACCCCAGCTTCACCACCGGCTACCAGATCGAGGAAGTGCTGCGCTTCAACGCAGGGCTGTCGAAACGCGCGGCGCGGGCCAGGGCACTGGAACTGTTCCGCCAGGTCGGCATCCCCGAGCCCGAGGAAAAGCTGCGCAGCTATCCGCACCAGATGTCGGGCGGCCAGTGCCAGCGGGTGATGATCGCCATGGCCATCGCCACCGGGCCGCGCCTCTTGATCGCGGACGAGCCGACGACGGCGCTGGACGTGACGATCCAGAAGCAGATCCTCGACCTGCTGATGCAGTTGCAGGAACAGACGGGCATGGCGCTGATCCTGATCACCCACGACATGGGCGTGGTGGCCGAGACCGCCGACCGCGTCCAGGTGCAATACAAGGGCAAGAAGATGGAAGAGGCCGAGGTGCTGACGCTGTTCGAGGCGCCTTCGCATCCCTATACCCGCGCGCTGCTCTCGGCCCTGCCCGAGAATGCGACGGGCGACCGGCTGCCCACCGTCGGCAGCTTCCTTGAGGAGGCCCCGCAATGAGTGTCGTCGAAGGCCGCAACCTGATCCGCGACTATCACGTTCCCGGATCGTTGACCCGCGCCGCCAAGACGGTGCGCGCGGTCAAGGGCATCAGCTTTTCGGTCGATCGCGGCAAGACGCTGGCCATCGTCGGCGAATCCGGCTCGGGCAAGTCGACGCTGGCGCGGATCATCGCGCTGATCGATCCGGCCTCGGGCGGCGAGCTCATGATCGACGGCAAGCCCGTGGACATCGGCAAGGCGCGGCTGACGCGCGAGATGCGCTCCAAGGTGCAGATGGTGTTCCAGAACCCCTATGGCAGCCTGAACCCGCGCCAGAAGATCGGCGACGTGCTGATGGAGCCCCTGCTTCTGAACACCGATACCCCCGCCGCCGAGCGCCGCCGCCGCGCCGAGGAGATGCTGGCCAAGGTCGGCCTGCCGCCCGAGGTGTTCAACCGCTATCCGCACATGTTCTCGGGCGGGCAGCGCCAGCGCATCGCCATTGCCCGCGCCTTGATGCTGAACCCGACGCTGCTGGTGCTGGACGAGCCGGTCTCGGCGCTGGACCTGTCGGTGCAGGCGCAGGTGCTGAACCTGCTGGCCGACTTGCAGGAGGAGTTCAACCTGGCCTATGTGTTCATCAGCCACGACCTGTCGGTGGTGCGCTACATCGCCGACGACGTGCTGGTGATGCACAAGGGCGAGGCGGTCGAGCAGGGCAGCCGCGACGAGGTCTTCGCAGATCCCAGGCATCCCTATACGCGCGAACTCTTTGCCGCGACCCCGGTCACCGATATCGAGGCGATCCGCGAGCGCGTGGCGCGTCGCAAGGCGCTGCGCGCTGCGCATGCCTGAGGCGACTGGGCCGGGGTGCGCGCAGGCCATGCGCGCATCCCGGCCAATGCCCTGTCCCTAGGCGGACAGGCTGGGGCCGGCGCAGCCCTTCGGGTGCATGTTGCGGAAGTTTTCCCATGCCTCGTTCAGCGCGCGGGTGCGGGCCTCGGCCAGGCGGATCGCCTCGGGCGGCAGGCCGCGGGCTAGGGCGCGGTCGGGATGGCTTTCGCGCACCAGTTCGCGCCAGCGCCGGCGCACCTCGGGCAAGGGCGTGTCGGGGGTCACGCCCAGAACCTCGCATGAGGGGCAGCCCTGCCGGCGGTCGTGGCGGGCGCGGATCGCCGCCACCTGCGCGGCGGGCAGGCCGAAGATGCGCGCCACCTCGTCGATGAAGACGATCTCGGCCTCATGCAGGTCGCTGTCGGCGACGGCGATGATGAACAGCCCCTCGATCACATCGGCCAGGACCGGGTCGCCCGGCGGGAACATGCGGGCGATGCGCCGGGCCCAGGCGTCGAAGCCGGCGACATCCTGGCGCGCCAGGTCGAAGACGCGGGCGGCGTTCTTTTCCTCGGATCGCGGGATGATGAAGACGCGGCGAAAGGCCGCCACCTCGGAGCGGGCCACGGCGCCGTCGGCCTTGGCGAGCTTGGCCCCCAGCGCGATCACGGCGATGGTGAAGGCCACCGATCTCTCGGGCGGGGTGGCCGGGCGGCGCGCGCCGACGATCGCCGCCAGCCGGTCGGCGATGCGCTGCCAGAAGCTGCGGGGCTTCGGCAGTTCGGGGCAGGGTTGTTTCTGGTCCTTGATCGCGGCGTCCATGGGCTGCAGCCTAGGCGGGCTGGCGGGTCAAGTCCACTGACATTCCCGCCAGTTACGGGCTGTCATCTGCGGCTTTCCAGCGCCGCCTTGACGACCAGCACCACCAGCGCGATGACGGTCAGGGTCGAGGCGGCGGCAAAGGCGCCGGTGGTGTTGAGGTCGTTGAACATCAGTTCGATCTGCAGGGGCAGGGTGTTGGTCTGGCCGCGGATCGAGCCGGAAACGACCGAGACGCCGCCGAACTCGCCCACCGCGCGGGCCGTGCAAAGCACGGCGCCGTAAAGCAGCGCCCAGCGGATATTGGGCAGGGTGACGCGGGAAAACACCTGCCAGCCGCGTGCGCCCAGTGTGACCGCCGCCTGTTCCTGTTCCGAGCCTTGCGCCTGCATCAGCGGCAGCACCTCGCGCACCACGAAGGGGGCGGTCACGAACATGGTGACCAGCACGATGCCGGGCAGGGCGAACATCACCTTCAGGTCATGCGCGGCCAGCCAGGGGCCCAAGAGGCCCTGCCGGCCGTAAAGCAGCAGGTAGCAGATGCCGGCGATGATCGGCGAGATCGAGAAGGGGATCTCGATCAGCACCATCAACAGCTTGCGCCCCGGAAAGCGGAAGCGGGCGATGGCCCAGGCGGCGGCGATGCCAAAGGCGATGTTGACCGGAACCACGATCACCGCGACCAGCGCCGTCAGCCAGATCGCATGCAGGACCAGCGGGTCGGCGATGTTTGCCAGATAGACCGCCCAGCCCTCGGCGAAGGCGCGCCAGAAGATAAAGGCCAGGGGCGCCACGACGAAGATCGCGGTCAGCGCGAAGGCGAGGGCGATCAGCAGCCGCGGCACCGCGCGGCTCTGGCCGGGAGCGTGGGTCAGCGCGACGGTGGTCATCACCGGGCCTCCAGGTGGCGGGCGGCGCGGAACTGGATCAGGTTCGAGACCGCCAGCAGGACCAGCGCGAACATCAGCAGCACCAGCGCGATGGCGGCGGCGCCCTGGTAGTCGTATTCCTCCAGCCGGATGAAGGCCAGCAGCGCCGCGATCTCGGTCTTGAAGGGCAGGTTGCCGGCGATGAACACCACCGCGCCGAACTCGCCCAAGCTGCGGGCGAAGGCCACGGTCGAGCCTGCCAGCCACGCGGGCAGGATCGCCGGCAGCACCACGCGGCGGAAGATGGCAAAGGGCCGGGCGCCCAGCGTCATCGCCGCCTGCTCCAGCGCCGGGTCCAGATCCTCCAGCACCGGCTGGATGGCGCGCACCACGAAGGGGATCGAGGTGAAGGTCATCGCCAGGATCACGCCGCCCAGCGTATAGACCAGCTCGATGCCGGCGCCGGTCAGCGGCGCGCCGAACCAGCCGTTCGCCGAATAGAGCGCGGTCAGCGAGATGCCTGCGACCGCGGTCGGCAGGGCGAAGGGGATGTCCATCAATGCATCCAGGATGCGCTTGCCGGGAAAGTCGTAGCGCGTCAGCACCCAGGCCATCAGCAGGCCGTAGAAGGCGTTGAAGACGGTGGCCGCGGCGGCGGCGGTCAGCGTCACCCGCAGCGCCGCCAGCGTGCGCGGCGCGGTGACGATGGCCCAGAACCGCGCCGGCCCGATCTCGGCCCCCTTCAGCACCAGCGCCACCACCGGGATCAGGATCACCAGCGCGACGTAAAGCAGCGTCGTGCCGAGGCTCAGCGAGAACCCCGGCAAGACGCGTTTCGCGCGGATGGGCGCGGCGGCGGCGCTCATTGGTTGACGAAGACCTTGTCGAGGATGCCGCCCTCGGCCAGGTGCTCTTCCTGCACCTTCTGCCAGCCGCCAAAGACCTCGTCCACGGTCAAGAGCTTCACCTCGGGGAACTCGCCGGCGTATTTCGCCGTCACCGCCTCGTCGGTGGTGCGATAGTGGTTCTCGGCCAGCGTCTCCTGCGCCTCGGGCGAGTAGAGCCAGTTGAGATATTCCGTCGCGACCTCGGCCGAGCCGTTCTTTTCGGCGTTCTCGGCCACCACGGCGACCGGGAAGGCGGCGAAAAGGCTGGTCGCCGGGGTCACGGCCTCGAGGCCCTGGGCCTCGTATTGCTTGGCGATGCCCTTGGTCTCGGCCTCGAAGGTGATCAGCACGTCGCCGATGTTGCGCTCGGCGAAGGTCTGGGTGGCGGCGCGGCCGCCGGTGTCGAAGACCGGCACATTGGCAAAGATCTTGCCCACGAATTCCTGCGCCTTTTCGGGCGTGCCGCCCTCTTGCGTCAGGGCATAGGCATAGGCGGCCAGATAGGTATAGCGTCCGTTGCCGCTGGTCTTGGGATTGGGGAACACCGCCTGCACGTCGTCGCGCGCCAGGTCCGACCAGTCCTTGATGCCCTTGGGATTGCCCTCGCGCACCAGGAAGGCGGGCAGCGAGTAATAGGGCGAGGCGCCGTTCGGCAGCGCCTCGCGCCAGTTCTCGGCCACCAGGCCGTTCTGCGCCAGCACGTCCACGTCGGTTTCCTGGTTGAAGGTGACGACATCGGCCGGCAGCCCCTCGAGGATGGCGCGCGCCTGTTTCGACGAGCCGCCATGGCTTTGGTCGATGGTCACATCGCGGCCGGTCTTGTCCTTCCAATGCGCCTGAAATTCGGGGTTCAGCGCCTCGAACAGCTCGCGGGCGATGTCATAGCTGACATTCAGGATCTTGTCCTGGGCCAGCGCCGGGGTGGTGCCCAGCAAAAGCGCCAGCGCGGCGACATGAAGCTTGCGGATCGTCATAGGCTTTTCTCCTTGCGGGGGAATGCGGTGGCGGCCGCCTGGGGAACCAGGGCGCGCGGGCCGGGAAAGATCGTGCCCGCCTCGGGGCGCAGGTTGACGCGGGTGCCGGCGATCAGCCCCTGCGCCTCGGGCGCGCGGCGGGGCAGGTCGATGCCGAACTGGCCGGTGCCGTCGGTCAGCTCCAGCCGCAGCAGGGCGCCGTTGCTGGTGCGATGCGTGATCTGCCAGCGCCCGGCGGGATCGGCCAGGGGCGTCACGTCGGCTGGGCGCAGGAACAGCGTGGCCGGCCCATCGGGCAGGGCGCGGCGCGGCAGGCGGCTGCTATCCAGCCCCTGCGCCTCGGCCCGGCCGGCCTGCAGCACCACCGGCAATTCGATGGTCGCGCCCATGAAGCGGGCGACGAAGGGGCTGGCGGGGTGGTCGTGGATCTGGTCGGCATTGCCGATCTGCTCGATCCGGCCCTCGCCCATCACCACCACGCGGTCGGCCAGTTCGAAGGCTTCCTCCTGGTCATGGGTGACGAAGATCGTGGTCGAGCCGGTCTCGTCATGCACCTGGCGCAGCCAGGCGCGCAGGTCGCGGCGCACGGCGGCGTCCAGCGCGCCGAAGGGCTCGTCCAGCAGCAGCACCGTGGGCTCGATGGCCAGCGCGCGCCCCAGCGCCACCCGCTGCCGCTGCCCGCCCGAAAGCTGCGCCGGGTAGCGGTCGCCCAGATGCGCGATCTGCAGGAACTCCAGCAGCTGATCCACCTTGGCCGCGATCACCGCCTTGCCCGGCCGCTGCGCGCGCGGCCGCACGGTCAGGCCGAAGGCGATGTTGTCGCGCACGCTCATATGCGGAAACAGCGCGTAATGCTGAAAGACGAAGCCGATGCGGCGGTCCTGCGCCGCCAGGTGCAGCCAGTCCGCGCCATGCACCACCAGCCCGCCCGAATTCGGCCATTCCAGCCCGGCGATGATCTTCAGCAGCGTGGTCTTGCCCGAGCCCGAAGGGCCGAGCAGCGCCACCAGCTCGCCCGATTCGATGGTCAGGTCGATGCCGCGCAGCACCGCGGTGCCGTCGAAGCTCTTGGTCATGTGCTCGATGACGATGGACATGGGCGCCTCCGTTTCCGCGCCAGAGGTAGCGGGCGGGCCGGGGCCGGGCAAGCCGGGCGGGCCCCGGCCGCCCCGGCGGGCGGCGAATGTTTTCCCAAGGCTGGCCGGGCGGCGGACCGCTGTTCCCCTGCCGCCGGCCCGGCGCGGAAAGCGTCCGGGCCGCAAGGGGCTGGCGCGCGTATTCTTCCTTATTTTTCATGCCGCCGGGCCGCGCGGGGCTTCGCAATCGCGCCGGCCGCTGCTAGGGTCCGGTGCGCAGCAGCAAAGGGATGGCGCGATGGATGGCGGGGATCTGGTGATCGGGCGGGAAAGCCCCCTGGGCGAGGATCTGGCGCTGCTGTTTCAGCGCCACACCGCCGACATGCATGCCGACACGCCGCCGGAATCGATCCACATGCTGCCGCGTGCGGCGCTGGAGGGCCCCGAGATCGCCTTTTTCGTGCTGCGCGAGAGCGGCGTGGCCCTGGCCATGGGCGCGGTCAAGCTCATCGCCCCGGATCATGGCGAGATCAAGTCGATGCATGTGCTGGCCGAGGCGCGCGGCCGCGGCCATTCGCACCGCATGCTTCAGGCGCTGGTCGACCATGCCCGGTCCGAGGGCATGGCGCGGCTGAGCCTGGAAACCGGGGTGCAGCCCACCTTCATCGCTGCACGCGGGCTTTATGCGCGGGCGGGTTTCGTGGAATGCCCGCCCTTTGGCGAATACCGGCCCGATCCGAACAGCGTCTTCATGACGATTGACCTGCGTGGTACGGATTGAGCGGTTGATTCAGCCGCCATCCTGCGCCATGACTGCCGCCATGCGGCCCCGTAGCTCAACTGGATAGAGCAAGCGCCTTCTAAGCGCTAGGTTCCGGGTTCAAGTCCTGGCGGGGTCGCCATCCCATCAAAAAATGCTTTGAATATCAGGCGCTAGGGTCAGGATTCATAACCAATAAATGACGGTTGCCGCGAGCGCGATGGCCGAGAGGAAGACCTTCGGGCATCTGTCGTATCGGGTTGCCACGCGCCGCCAGT
>NZ_JBGOSN010000045.1:0-31101 GCF_046335115.1 Paracoccus sp. P2
CTGGTTTCGGCGATCTGAACCAGTATGGCCCCGACGCCTTCCGCTTCTACACCAAGACCAAGACCGTCACCGCACGGTGGTTCTCGGGCATCAAGGACGGCGTCGCGCTGAACTTCAAGGCGATGGACTGAACCCAGAAGAGCTGAACGACACATGGAAGGGGGGCGTAGGCCCCCCTGCCTTCGGTCATGGAAACGATCGATTCAGGGAGCGATATTCGTGCCTCGGAGAAAATCGAGCTGTCTGGCGCCTCAGCGGGACCGGAGTCCATCTTCAATATATCGCCGGCGATATGATCCAGATTACCACCGCCGGAACCTCCCCGTCGTTGCGCCAGCCATAGTCCTGCTCGACGAACTGAAAGCTGTCCCCGGCTTTGAGTTGCACCTCGAGAGTGCCGATCCACAGGGTCAACTCGCCCGAGATCAGCACGCCGCCATCCTCCGCTTTCCGGGACGCCTTCAAGCCGCCGCTGCTGGATCTGGGGGCGAAGGTGGACTTGATCATTTCGAAGCTGCCGCCGAGCGTCGGCGACAGCAACTCCTCCACCAGACCGGTCTCGCTGGAGCCGATCGAGGTGCGATCCGCCACGCGAAGGATCAGGCCACGCTCCTCGGGCCGCTGATTCGCGGAGCGGAAAAAGAAGCTGATGTTCACCCCGAAATGCGTGGCGATGGTCGACAGGTCCTGGATCGATGGGACCGCTTGTCCTCTCTCCACCTGGCTGAGCCAGCCCACCGAACGGCCGAGTACCGCCGACAATTCCTTGATGGTGAAGCCACGCGACTTGCGCAGCGCCCTGATGTCGTTCCCAACAAGATTGTTCAAGATCAAAGGGGAAGCGTCCTATGCGGTTTCATGCCGGGCGTAAGATCCCCTGTTACGACGTCATTGGCAAGGATTTCAAGGAGAAGAGATCAGGTCCGATGCTATCTAGCTGGCAGATTCATCCATAGTGAATAATAGTTCTTGATTTTCAAATTTGACTCCGCAACCATAGAAAAATTCACCGCACAGACGCGTCGCACGCACCAGGGAGGTAATCTGCATGTCGTCATTTCCGGCCACCGCCAGAGTTGTCATCATCGGCGGAGGCGTGGTCGGCGTCTCCGCGCTCTATCACCTCGCCAAAGCGGGGTGGAGCGACTGCGTCCTGCTGGAGAAGAACGAGCTGACCGCCGGCTCCACCTGGCATGCAGCGGGCAATGTGCCGACCTTCTCGGCCAGCTGGTCGATCATGAACATGCAGCGGTATTCCGCGGACCTTTACCGCCGGCTGGCCGACGAGGTCGATTATCCGATGAACTATCATGTCACCGGTTCGGTTCGTCTCGGCCACAGCGCCGAGCGGTTGGACGAGTTCCGCCGCGTCGTCGGCATGGGCCGCCGTCAGAACATGGATATGGAGATCCTGACCCCGGACGAGTTGCTCGGGAAATATCCCTTCGTCTCGACCCATGACCTGACCGGCGCGCTTTACGATCCCTGCGACGGCGACATCGACCCGGCGCAACTGACGCAGGCGCTGGCCAAGGGTGCGCGCCAGATGGGCGCCCGGATCGAGCGTTTCTGCCCCGCCACCGGCGCCCGGCGCGAGGGCGACGAATGGGTCATCTCGACCCCCAAGGGCGAAATCCGCTGCGAATATATCGTGAACGCGGCGGGTTACTATGCCGGCCAGGTCGCCCGCTGGTTCGGGCGCGAACTGCCGATGGTGGTGATGAGCCATCAATATCTGCTGTTCGACACCATCCCCGAGATCGAGGCCTGGACCAAGGAAACCGGCCACAAGCTGCCGCTGCTGCGTGACGTGGACAGCAGCTATTACCTGCGGCAGGAGAAATTCGGCTTCAATCTCGGGCCCTATGAGCGCAACTGCCGCGCCCATTGGATCACACCCGACGATCCCTTCCCGGAGGATTTCAGCTTCCAGCTTTATCCCGACGATCTGGACCGGCTGGAATGGCACATGACCGACGCGATGGAGCGGGTGCCGCTGCTGGAAAAGGGTGCGCTGACCAGCGTGATCAACGGCCCGATCCCCTACACGCCCGACGGAAATCCGCTCATCGGCCCGATGCCCGGCGTGCCGAATGCCTTCGAGGCCTGCGTCTTCACCTTCGGCATCTGCCAGGGCGGCGGTGCCGGCAAGGTGCTGGCGGAATGGATCACCGAAGGGGCGACCGAATGGGACATGTGGTCCTGCGATCCGCGCCGCTTCACCGGCTTCGAGGACCGGGACTATGCCATCGCCAAGGGCAAGGAGATCTACGCCAACGAATATGCGATGCATTTTCCGCATCACGTCTGGCCCGAGGGACGGATGAAGAAGGTCTCGGCCATTCATGCCAGGACCGAGGCACTGGGTGCGCAATTTGGACCCTATAACGGTTGGGAGCGTCCGCTCTGGTATGCCCGTCCCGGCGACGATACCGCCGAGGAGGCTCAGCGGACCTGGCGCCGCGAGGGGCCGTGGTTCGGGGCGGTGGCCGAGGAATGCGCCGCCGTGCGCGATGCGGCGGGGATCCTGGACCTGCCGGGTTTCTCGCGCTTCCGCCTGACCGGGCCGGGCGCGGCCGATTGGGTGTCGCGCCAGATCACCGGCAAGGTGCCTTCGGTCGGACGGTTGGGTCTGGGCTATTTCGCCGACGACGCGGGCCGGGTGGTGACGGAAATGTCGCTGGCCCGGATCGCCGAGGACGAGATCCTGCTGATCACCGCCGCCTCGGCTGAATCGCATGATCAGGAATGGCTGCGCAGGCACCTGGAACCGGGCCTTTCCCTGGTCAACGAGACCACCGAATGGTCCACGCAGATCCTGTCCGGCCCGCGGTCGCGCGATGTGTTGCTGGCCGCCGGGGCCGAGGCCGACCTGACGAAGGGCTGGCTGACGCATCAGTGGGGCAAGGTCGTGGGCCGTGACGTCTGGTTCGCGCGGGTCAGCTTTGCCGGCGAACTGGGCTGGGAACTGCACACGCGCACAGCGGACACCGTGGCGGTCTGGGATGCCGTCTGGGCAGCGGGCCAACCTCTTGGGCTGCGCGCCTTCGGCATGTTCGCGCTGGATTCGCTGCGGCTCGAAAAGGGCTATCGGGCGTGGAAGGGCGATCTTTCGACCGATTACACCGTGCTGCAATCGGGACTAGGGCGCTTCGTCGATTGGCGGAAACCCGAATTTCGCGGCAAGGGGGCGCTGGAAGCAGAGCGTGAGGCTCCGCGTCCGAGCAGCTTTGTCACGCTGGTGATCGACTGCGAGGACCATGACGCGCCCTATATGTCCTCGATCTGGCACGGGGATCGCATCGTGGGAGAGTTGACCTCATCCGGTTGGGGCAACCGTGTCGGAGCCTGCATTGGACTCGGCATGATCGAGAACGATCTGAACATTCCCGGTACCGAGGTCGAGGTTGAGATCTTCGACCAGCGCTATTCCGCGAAGGTTGCTGGCGATGGCGGGCTTTGGGACCCCGAAAACGCTCGCATCAGGGCCTGATTTTTGCCTCTCCGGTGCCGGGGAGACAGACAAAAAGGAAAAACAACAACAATGCCGCCATCCTCGTAGATGGCGGCTCCCAACAGGAAGAAGGAAAACATGGTAGAAATCCCCGCAAAGGCGCGCGTGGTCATCATAGGGGGCGGTGTTTCCGGTTGTTCGGTCGCCTATCACCTGGCCAAGCTCGGTTGGACCGACATTGTGCTGCTGGAACGCAAACAGCTGACATCCGGCACCACCTGGCACGCGGCGGGGCTGATCGGCCAGTTGCGCGCCAGCCAGAACATGACCCGGCTGGCGAAGTATTCCGCCGATCTCTACACCAAGCTGGAAGCCGAGACCGGGCTTGCGACCGGTCTCAGGCAATGCGGCTCAATTACCGTGGCGCTGACCGAAGAGCGGCGCGAGGAGATTTTCCGCCAGGCAGCGCTGGCTCGCGCCTTCGGGGTGGACGTCAACGAGCTTTCGCCGCGCGAGGTGCTGGACCTCTATCCGCATCTTGAGATTTCCGATGTGGTCGCCGGCGTCCACCTGCCGCTGGACGGTCAGGCCGATCCGGGCAATATCGCGCTGGCACTAGCCAAGGGCGCGCGTCAGAACGGCGCGAAGATCGTCGAGCAGGTCAAGGTCACCAGGGTGGTGACGAAGGATGGCCGCGTGACTGGCGTCGATTGGGAGTCGGGCGGGGAAAGCGGCCATATCGCTACGGAAAACGTGGTGAACTGCGGCGGCATGTGGGGCCGTGACCTTGCGGCGCGGAATGGCGTCACACTGCCGCTGCACGCCTGCGAGCATTTCTATATCGTCACCGAGAACATCCCCGAACTGGCCCAGCTTCCGGTGCTGCGCGTCCCCGACGAATGCGCCTATTACAAGGAGGATGCGGGCAAGATCCTGCTGGGGGCGTTCGAACCGAAGGCCAAGCCCTGGGGCATGTCCGGCATCCCCGAGGATTTCTGCTTCGACCAACTGCCCGAGGATTTCGACCATTTCGAGCCGATCCTGGAAAAAGCCGTGGCCCGCATGCCGTTGCTGGGCCAGGCGGGCATCCACACCTTCTTCAACGGTCCAGAGAGTTTCACCCCCGACGATCGCTATTATCTGGGCGAGGCGCCGGAGCTGAAGGGTTATTGGGTTGCGGCGGGATACAATTCCATCGGCATCGTGTCCTCGGGCGGCGCGGGCATGGCGCTGGCGCAATGGATGAACGATGGCGAGCCGCCTTTCGACCTGTGGGAGGTCGATATCCGCCGCGCCCAGCCCTTCCAGCGCAATCGCCGCTATCTGCGCGAGAGGGTCACCGAGACCCTCGGCCTGCTATACGCAGACCATTTCCCCTACCGGCAACCCGCGACCTCGCGCGGCATCCGCCGCTCGCCGCTGCACGAGCAACTCAAGGAACGGGGCGCGGTCTTTGGTGAGACTGCGGGCTGGGAGCGCGCCAACTGGTTCGCGAATGATGGACAGGAGCGCGAGTACCGCTACAGCTGGAAGCGCCAGAATTGGTTCGACAACCAGCGCGCCGAGCATATGGCGATGCGCGAGGGCGTCGGGCTTCTGGACATGACCAGCTTCGGCAAGATCCGGGTCGAGGGCCGCGATGCGCTTGCCTTCCTGCAACGGCTTTGCGCGAACGACATGGACGTTCCCGCGGGGCGGATCGTCTATACCCAGATGCTGAACGACCGCGGCGGCATCGAATGCGACCTGACCATCACCCGGCTTTCGGAAACCGCCTTCTTCCTGGTTGTTCCCGGCGCGACCTTGCAGCGCGACCTGGCCTGGCTGCGCCGGCATCTGGGTGACGAATGGGTGACGATCACCGACATCACCGCCGCCGAGGCCGTGCTGCCGCTGATGGGCCCGCGCTCGCGAGAGCTGCTGTCGCTGGTCTCGCCCGACGACTTCTCGAACGAGGCGCATCCCTTCGGCACCGCGCGCGAGATCGAGATCGGCATGGGTCTGGCCCGCGCCCATCGCGTCACCTATGTCGGCGAATTGGGATGGGAGCTTTACGTTTCGACCGACCAGGCCGCGCATGTGTTCGAGACCCTGGCCGAGGCGGGCGAGGCCCTGGGCCTGAAGCTGTGTGGCCTGCACGCGATGGACAGTTGCCGCATCGAAAAGGCCTATCGCCATTTCGGCCATGACATCACCGACGAGGACCACGTGCTTGAGGCCGGCCTCGGCTTCGCGGTGAAAACCGGCAAGGGCGATTTCATCGGCCGCGATGCGGTGCTGAGGAAGCGCGAAACCGAGCTGACCCGCCGCCTGGTCCAGTTCCGGCTGCGCGACCCCGAGCCGCTGCTGTTCCACAACGAGCCGATCCTGCGCGACGGCAGGATCGTCGGCTTCCTGACCTCGGGCAATTACGGCCACGCGCTTGGCGGTGCCATCGGCCTTGGCTATGTGCCCTGCCGGCCGGATGAGACCCCGGCCGAGATGCTGGCCTCGGCCTATGCCATCGACGTGGCGGGCCGGATCGTGGCCGCCGACGCCAGCCTCGCGCCGCTTTATGACCCGAAATCCGCACGGGTGAAGGCGTGACGCTTCAACTGAATGATGAACAAACTCAGGGAGATACTTGCTCATGAAGGTTCTTGTCCCCGTGAAGCGTGTGATCGACTACAACGTGAAGGCCCGCGTCAAGGCGGACGGGTCTGGCGTCGATCTTGCGAACGTGAAGATGTCGATGAACCCCTTCGACGAGATTGCGGTCGAGGAGGCGATCCGGTTGAAGGAGGCCGGGAAGGCCGAAGAGGTCATCGCGGTTTCCATCGGCGTCAAGCAGGCGCAGGAAACGCTGCGCACCGCGCTCGCCATGGGTGCCGACCGCGCGATCCTGGTCGTCGCCGCCGATGATGTGCATCAGGACATCGAGCCGCTGGCCGTCGCCAAGATCCTGGCCGAGGTCGCCAAGGCCGAAGGCGCCGAACTGGTGATCGCCGGCAAGCAGGCGATCGACAACGACATGAACGCCACCGGGCAGATGCTTTCGGCGATCCTGGGCTGGGGCCAGGCGGCATTCGCCAGCAAGGTCGAGATCGAGGGCGGCAAGGCCAAGGTCACGCGCGAGGTCGATGGCGGCTTGCAGACCATCGAGGTCAGCCTGCCCGCCGTGGTCACCGCCGACCTGCGCCTGAACGAGCCGCGCTATGCCAGCCTTCCCAACATCATGAAGGCGAAGAAGAAGCCGCTCGAGGAAAAGACGGCGGGTGATTACGGCGTCGACGTGACACCGCGCCTGACGGTGGTTTCCACGCGCGAACCCGAGGGGCGCAAGGCCGGGATCAAGGTCGGCTCGGTCGATGAGCTGGTATCGAAACTGAAGGAAGCGGGGGTGATCTGATGGCTGTTCTGCTGCTTGGAGAAGTCACGAACGGGGTGCTGAACCGCGACGCGACGGCGAAGGCCGTCAATGCGGTCAAGGGTTTGGGCGATGTGACAGTGCTCTGCGCCGGGGCGCATGCCAAGGAGGCCGCCGCCGAGGCCGCGGGCATCGCCGGCGTCGCCAAGGTTCTGGTGGCCGAGGATGCGCGCTATGGCCATCGCCTGGCCGAGCCGACCGCGGCGCTGATCGTGGCGCTGGCGGGCGATTACAGCCATGTCGTCGCGCCCTCGACCACGGACGCCAAGAACGTGATGCCGCGCGTGGCCGCGCTTCTGGACGTGATGGTGATCCCGGACGTGTCCGCCGTGGTCGATGCCGACACCTTCGAGCGCCCCGTCTATGCCGGCAACGCGATCCAGACGGTGAAATCCTCGGACGGCAAGAAGGTGCTGACCGTGCGCACCGCCAGCTTCGATGCGGCGGGCGATGGCGGCTCGGCCTCGGTTTCGGATGCCACGCCGGCCGATGATCCGGGCCTGTCGAAATGGGTTGGTGACGAGGTCGCGGCCAGCGACCGCCCCGAACTGACCTCGGCGGGCCGGGTGGTCTCGGGCGGTCGCGGCGTCGGCTCGAAAGAGCAGTTCGCCATCATTGAGGCCCTGGCCGACAAGCTGGGCGCGGCGGTTGGCGCCTCGCGGGCCGCGGTGGATTCGGGCTATGCGCCGAACGACTGGCAGGTCGGGCAGACCGGGAAGGTGGTCGCGCCCGAACTTTACGTCGCCGTCGGCATCTCGGGCGCGATCCAGCACCTTGCGGGGATGAAGGACAGCAAGGTCATCGTGGCGATCAACAAGGACGAAGAGGCACCCATCTTCCAGGTCGCCGATTACGGCCTGGTCGGCGATCTGTTCACCACCGTCCCCGAATTGACCGGGAAACTGTAATGTCGGGGGAACTTGCAATCAACCGAGCCGCTCCGATCGACGGCAAGGGCTTTGCTGCGGAAGTACGGGCGCGGGTTGCGGAGCATGTCACGCGCCTGAAAGCCGATTACGGCATCACGCCCGGTCTTGCGGTGGTGCTGGTCGGCGAGGATCCGGCGAGCCAGGTCTATGTCCGCAATAAGGGTATCCAGACACGTGAAGCGGGCATGGTCAGCTTTGAGTACAGGCTGCCTGCAGAGACGCCGCAAACGGATCTGCTGACGCTGATCGCCCGGCTGAATGCCGATGCGTCGGTAAACGGCATCCTCGTGCAACTGCCCCTGCCCGGGCACATGGACGCCGAGGCGGTCATCAACGCCATTGATCCTGCAAAGGACGTCGATGGGTTCCACGTCTCCAATGTCGGGCTTTTGGCAACCGGGCAGAATGCGATGGTGCCCTGTACGCCTTTGGGCTGCCTGATGCTTTTGCGCGACCGGTTGGGCGATCTTTCGGGGCTGAATGCTGTCGTGGTCGGACGTTCCAATATAGTCGGCAAGCCCATGGCCCAGTTGCTCGTGAGGGAAAGCTGCACGGTGACGATCGCACATTCGCGGACGAAGGAGCTGGCCGCAGTATGCCGCGCCGCCGACATCCTGGTCGCCGCCGTGGGACGGCCGAAGATGATACCTGGCGACTGGGTCAAGCCCGGTGCGACGGTGATCGACGTTGGCATCAACCGCATTGAGGAAGGTGGCAAGACCCGGCTGGTCGGAGACGTGGATTTCGACAGTGCTGCACAGGTCGCGGGAGCGATCACGCCAGTCCCCGGGGGCGTCGGCCCGATGACCATTGCCTGCCTGCTGGCCAATACGCTGACCGCTTGCTGCCGGGCCAACAACCTGCCCGAACCGGAGGGCCTCACCGCCTGAAAGGCGAACGAACATTCGGATCGGGGGGCTTTGCTCCCGGTCCCCGGAACAATCCAGGCAAGCAGGAAACCAGGGCCTTGCCTCTTCAGTGGAGAGCCAGATGAAGAAATACACGCTGACGGTCACCTGTCCATCGACGCGCGGCATCGTCGCCACCGTGGCCGGCTTCCTGGCCGAGCATGGCTGCAACATCACCGATTCCAGCCAATTCGACGATCCCGAGACCGGTCGCTTCTTCATGCGCGTCAGCTTCGTTTCCGAGGAAGGCGTGGGACTCGAGGACTTGCGCGCGGGCCTGGCCGCTCCGGCCAAACCTTTCGATATGGATTATGCAATCCACGACGAGACCGAGAAGATGAAGGTCGTCATCATGGTCAGCCGTTTCGGCCATTGCCTGAACGATCTTCTCTACCGTTGGCGGATCGGGGCGCTACCCATCGACATCGTGGCGGTGATTTCCAACCACATGGACTATCAGAAGGTTGTGGTGAACCACGATATTCCCTTCCATCGCATCCAGGTGACCAGGGAAAACAAGCCTGACGCCGAGGCGCGGATCATGGCGGTGGTCGAGGAAACCGGGGCCGAACTGATCGTGCTGGCGCGCTACATGCAGGTGCTGTCGGATGCGATGTGCCAGAAGATGTCGGGCCGGATCATCAACATCCACCACAGCTTCCTGCCCAGCTTCAAGGGCGCCAATCCCTACAAGCAGGCCTATGAGCGCGGGGTGAAGCTGATCGGCGCGACCAGCCATTATGTCACCTCCGACCTCGATGAGGGCCCGATCATCGAACAGGACATCATCAGGGTGACCCATGCCCAATCGCCCGAAGACTATGTCAGCCTCGGCCGCGACGTCGAAAGCCAGGTTCTGGCCCGCGCTATCCACGCCCATATCCACCGCCGCGTTTTCTTGAACGGCAACAGAACGGTCGTCTTCCCGGCTTCGCCCGGATCCTATGCCTCCGAACGAATGGGGTGATCCCGTTCGTATCCGTTAATCATTCATAGCGAGGATCAGTTCATGACTGTCCAGCCTTCCGTTAACGACCTTGCTCCGATCGTCGCGGCCGACCGCGCACATGTCTGGCACCATCTCAGCCAGCACAAGCAATATGAGAACATCGACCCCCGCGTCTTCGTCGAGGGCAAGGGGATGCGCCTGTGGGACGCCACCGGCAAGGAATATCTGGATGCCGTGTCCGGGGGCGTCTGGACGGTCAATGTAGGTTACGGACGGACCAGCATCGCCGATGCCGTGCGCGACCAGTTGGTCAAGCTGAACTATTACGCCGGCGCCGCGGGCAACGTCCCCGCCGCCGTCTTCGCACAGAAGCTGATCGAGAAGATGCCGGGGATGAGCCGGGTCTATTACTCGAACTCGGGTTCCGAGGCGAACGAGAAGGCCTACAAGATGGTGCGCCAGATTGCCGCGCGCCATCACGGCGGGCGGAAATGGAAGATCCTCTACCGCGAACGCGACTATCACGGCACAACGATCGGCACGCTGGCGACCTCGGGCCAGCCGCAGCGGGCGCATCAGTACGGCCCCTATCCCGACGGCTTCGTCATGGTTCCGCATTGCCTCGAATACCGCAAGCAATGGGATGTCGAGAACTACGGCGAGCGTGCCGCCGACGCCATCGAGGAGGTGATCCTGCGCGAGGGCCCTGACACGGTGGGCGCCATCGTGCTGGAGCCGGTGACGGCCGGCGGCGGCGTGATCACCCCGCCCGAAGGCTATTGGCAGCGGGTACAGGAGATCTGCCGCAAATACGACATCCTGCTGCATATCGACGAGGTGGTCTGCGGTCTGGGCCGCACCGGCACCTGGTTCGGCTATCAGCATTACGGCATTCAGCCGGATATCGTGACGATGGCGAAGGGCGTGGCCTCGGGCTATGCGGCGATCAGCTGCACCGTCACGACCGAGCGCGTCTTCGAGATGTTCAAGGACGCGCCCGAGGACGGCATGAGCTATTTCCGCGACATCTCGACCTTCGGCGGCTGCACCGCCGGCCCGGTCGCGGCGCTGGAGAACATGCGCATCATCGAGGACGAAGGGCTGCTGGACAACACCACCCGCATGGGCGAGCGCGCGCTGGCCAACCTGAACGCACTGATGGATCGGCACGCGGTGATCGGCGACGTCCGTGGCAAGGGTCTTTTCTTGGGCGCGGAATTGGTTGCGGACCGCAAGACGAAAGAACCTCTGGCCGAGAGGCTGGTTCAGGCGGTGGTGGCCGATTGCATGGGGCAAGGGGTCATCATCGGCGCGACCAACCGCTCTCTGGACGGGGGACTGAACAACACCCTTTGCCTCTCCCCCGCCCTGATCGCCACGGCGGACGACATCGACCGCATTACCGACAGTATCGACCGGGCGCTGACCAAGGTCATTGCCGGTCAAGATTAAGGCCCGACTGCTTGTGGCCGGTGGAGGCGGTGTGGCCGGCAAAGCAGGAAACAGGTACACCGCTCAGGGAGAAGTTCGATGAAAAGGACTACCAAAGCGACTATTCTGGCTCTCGGCTTCAGTGCCGTGGGGACCGCTGCAATGGCGCAAGACTGCGGCGAGGTGACGATTGCCAGCATGAACTGGCAAAGCGCAGAAGTACTTGCCGCTCTGGACGCCTTCATCCTTCGGGAAGGCTACGGATGCGATACGAACGTGATCAGCGGGGACACGGTCCCGACAATCACGTCGATGGTGGAGCGAGGCGCCCCGGATATCGCGCCCGAAGGATGGATCGACCTTGTCCCGGAACTTCTCAACCGCGGACTGGACGAAGGTCGCCTCGTTGCGGCGGCGGTGGCGATTTCCGACGGGGCGGTCCAGGGTTGGTGGATCCCGAAATATGTCGCGGACGCCCACCCCGACGTCAAGACGATCGATGACGCTCTCAAGCATCCGGAGCTGTTTCCCGATGCCGAGGATCCCTCCAAGGGAGCGGTCTATAACGGACAGCAGGGTTGGGGCGGCACTTTGGTCACCACGCAATTCTACAAGGCTTACGAAGCCGAAGAGGCAGGCTTCAAGCTGATCGATACCGGATCTTCGGCAGGGCTCGATGGCTCCATCGCTCGCGCCTACGAGCGCCAGGAAGGATGGCTCGGTTACTACTGGTCGCCTACGGCCCTTCTCGGGCGCTATGAGATGGTCAAGCTGGACCATGGAGTTCCGCTGAACGAGGAAGAGTGGAAGCGCTGCAACTCCGTTGCCGACTGCCCCGATCCGCAGCGCAACGACTGGCCGAGCGATACCGTCCAGACGCTCGTGACTGCGGATTTCGCCAAGCGTGTGGACCCGGGCGTCATGGAATACCTCAACAAGCGGGCCTGGACCAACGCGACGGTGAACGCGTTGATGGCGTGGATGACGGACAATCAGGCTACCGGTGAAGACGGAACGGTCTATTTCCTTCAAAACAATGAGGAAATTTGGACCGAGTGGGTCACACCCGAGGCCGCCGAAAAAATCAAGTCGGCGCTCTGACAAGAGCAGACGCGGTGCGTGAACACGCACCGCGTCGCCAGACCTTGAGGCTTTGCAAGCCTCGGGGCCGAAAAATCAGTCGCCGAATCGCACAGGTTCGAGCGCAATCGAGGCACATTTTTTCGGTGAGAAAAATTATTGTGGATTTTTTCAACTTTGTGAAATATTGTTGCTGAACACGAATCGGAAGGCTCTATCTCGAGAACCAGCCCGATTCTGCCGCGCGAGTTGACATGCGCGTTGCGCAGAGGGGGCTACGGGACAAGTCGCTGACGGAGGGACACCAGACCTGCATCAACGGTGGTCTGGCGGAAGAAAAACGAGTTCGGAACGGCATGAAGGTCGTTCAAACGAACCTTTTCACACCAACAGGAGACGATGATGAAACAACTCTTGACCACATCCGGACTTTCCCTCTTGGGACTCCTCGTCGCCGGCGGAGCGCCGGCGTTCGCCGATTGCGGCGAGGTCACCGTCGCCAGTATGAACTGGAACAGTGCCGAGGTGCTGGCCAGCCTCGATAAAATTATCCTTGAAGAAGGATATGGGTGTAGTGTCGGAGTAATCAGCGGCGACACCGTCCCGACCATTACCTCTATGGTGGAACGAGGCGCGCCGGACATCGCCCCCGAAGGTTGGTTGGATGTCGTGCCCGAACTTCTGGAGCGGGGGATGGATGAGGGCCGTCTGGTGAAGGCCGCGGTGGCAATTTCCGATGGCGCGATTCAAGGATGGTGGGTCCCCAAATACATTGTCGACGCCCATCCCGATATCAAGACGATCGACGACGCGTTCCGGCACCCGGAGCTTTTCCCTGATCCTGAAAATCCCGATAAGGGCGGATTCCATGCTGGACCGCAGGGCTGGGGAAGCACACTTGTGACGACGCAGTTCTACAAGGCTTACGGCGGCGACGAAGCAGGCTTCCGCTTCATTGATACCGGATCGGCTGCGGGACTCGATGGCTCCCTAGCGCGCGCCCACGAACGGAACGAAGGCTGGATCGGCTATTATTGGTCGCCGACTGCAATGCTCGGCAGGTATGAAATGGTCAAGCTCGATCATGGAGTTCCTTTCGACGAGGAGGAGTGGAAGCGCTGCAACACCGTTGGTAACTGCCCCGATCCCCAGAGGAATGAGTGGCGTGCCGCAACTGTTCAGACGCTCATGACCTCCGATTTTGCTGAGCGTGCCGGAGAAGACATCCTGGACTACCTCAACAAGCGGTCTTGGACGAATGCAACCGTCAACGCACTACTCGCGTGGATGGCGGACAATCAGGCTACGGGCGATGACGCCGCATGGCATTTCCTCAGGAATAACGAGGATATCTGGGTAGAATGGGTTTCACCCGAAGCCGCGGAGAATATCCGATCGGCACTTTGACCGGCCAGAAAGGCATTGTCGAGAGAAGACACCACCAGACACAGCAGGGCATGATATGGACTGGCTCAAGAGTTTCCCACATCTTAGCGACAGCACGTTGCGAGAACTTCGGCGAGTAATCGACGATGAGTTTCGCGCGTTCACGCGCGCATATGGCGGCATCATCGAGGGCATATTTGAACCTCTCCGGATCTTTCTGATCCAATCGGAGCGGTTGATGCTCAACACACCATGGCCAATCGTCCTGCTGGTCATCGCCGCGATCGCCTGGTTTGCCAGTCGCAATTGGAAGATCGTCATTGGCAGCGTCCTGACGTTGTTGCTCATCGGGCTTTTCGACATGTGGGACGATACGATGCGGACGGTCTCGATGATTTTCGTCTGTACCGTGGTCGCCATTGCCATCGGTATTCCCACCGGAATTCTGATGTCTCGGTCGAACCGGATGCAGAGCTTCATCAACCCGATTCTGGACGTCATGCAGACCATGCCCAGCTTCGTGTATCTTATCCCCGTTGTCATGCTCCTCGGTATCGGTCGGGTGCCCGGCGTCATTGCCGTCGTCATCTATGCAATTCCTCCGGTCATTCGCCTCACGAACCTCGGGATTCGCATGGTCGACAAGGAAGTGCTCGAGGCGGCAGATGCCTTTGGCTCATCTTCCTGGCAGAAACTGAAAAACGTCCAGATGCCGCTTGCACTGCCAACGATCATGGCGGGTATCAACCAGACGATCATGATGGCGCTGGCCATGGTTGTCATCGCATCGATGATCGGTGTTCAGGGACTCGGCCAGCCGGTTCTGCGGGCGATCAACAACCAGTATTTCACCATGGGGATCTTCAACGGTCTGGCAATTGTCGGCATCGCGATCATCTTCGATCGGGTCAGTCAAGCTTATGGCCATCGTCTCCAAAAGCATCGGGAGGTGGTTCATGGCTGAGTCGAGCAAAAACGAGTATGGGATCGAGATCAGAAACCTCTCGAAGATCTTCGGGTCGCGCGCGGAGGAACTGGTTCATCTCGTTGAAGGTGGAATTACGAAGACCGAGCTGAACGATCAGCATGGCCATATCCTCGGGCTGCGGAACATCAATATCTCGATGCCTGCCGGCGGGATTCAGGTCATCATGGGGCTGTCGGGTTCCGGGAAGTCGACATTGATCCGTCACATCAATCGCCTCGTCGATCCCACCGCCGGGCAGATCCTCGTTGGCGGCGAAGATGTCGTGAAGATGTCCCAGAACGAGCTGAGAGAATTCCGTCGTCACAAGACTGCCATGGTATTCCAGAAGTTCGGCCTGCTCCCGCACCGGAATGTCCTCGAGAATACGGTTTACGGTCTGGAGGTTCAGGGGCTTCCGCGAGAGCGGCAGGTCGAAGCCGCGATGCACTGGCTGGAACGGGTTGGGCTGAAGGGCTTCGAGACGAAGTATCCGAACCAGCTGTCGGGCGGGATGCAGCAGCGCGTCGGTCTCGCGCGAGCGCTTACCAACGATGCTCCCATTCTGTTGATGGACGAGGCATTTTCCGCATTGGACCCCCTGATCCGAGTGGATATGCAGACGATTCTCCTCGATCTGCAGAAGGAAATCAGGAAGACCATCGTATTCATTACGCATGATCTGGACGAGGCTCTGCGTCTCGGTGATCAGATCGCGATACTTCGTGACGGAGAGGTCGTTCAGCAAGGAACCGGGCAGGAGATCGTGATGGCGCCCGCTGACGATTACATCCTCGACTTTGTTCGCCATGTGAATCGCGCCCGCGTTATTCGTGTGGAGACGATCATGGAGAAGTCAGTTGCCGATGGCGTTGCCCTGTCTGTTCCCGAAGGCACTTTGCTGGAAGATGCCGCGAGACAACTGATCGACTCCGGTCAGAGCGAGATGACTGTGGTCGACTGCAATAACCGTGCCGTCGGCAAGATCGATCTCAAGCGGATTACAAGGTCGATGGTTTCCGGCGGCTGATCCTGCAGATTTTAACAACTCGGGATTACGGAACATTTTCCAAGCGAGGAAAACTTCGATGAGTAACAGAAACGCTGCTCTCCAAACGCTTCTCGATAATCTTGAAGCTTCAATTGCTGCCAGCGGTGTACCGGAGGAAATTCGGGGCGACCTCGATTCAGCTTTCCGTGGGTTGGAGCAACCGACGCCGTCTAGCCCTTCGCATGCTCCCTTTCAAGTCGAGGCCTGCAAATATCTTCCGCATGCCTTGGAGATTTCCACGCAGACGGACATCGAGACAGTCCGATCTGTCGCGGTCGCCTTCAAGGAAATCGCACCGGCTTTGTTCTGGACGCGCCGGAAGGGAACGGAAAATACGGGCGATTTCTTTAAGGGGCATGCCAACGCAATTCTCATTGGGCCCGGGGGGTTGGAAGAGCGCGATGATATCTGGTTGGGCGTCAGTCTTATGGCACCCCAGATTGTGTATCCCGTTCATACACATCCCCCTGAGGAAATGTATCTCGTGATGTCGGACGGGGATTGGTTTCAGCACGGCGAAGGCTGGGTGACACCTGGGATCGGTGGAACGGTTTATAATCCGGGCGGCATAGAGCATACGATGCGCGCCAAATCGGATCCGTTGCTTGCGTTCTGGCTTCTGTGGGGCGGTAGGCATTGAGTTGGCGAATTTCCCTTCCAGTACGCCAGTAAGGATCTCATGAGAGGCGTTTTCGACGTGGCAACTCAACGAGCTTGGAAGTCTGACCTTTTTATTCACTTCCCCGACCGTTCCTCTCCTCGTCGGGGCAGGACGGGACCCCGCCACCTCCCCGGGGTTCCGTCCAAGAGAACGAGCCATGTCTGAGATCACCCGCGAATCCATGGAATACGATGTCGTGATCGTCGGCGGCGGTCCCGCGGGGCTGTCCGCAGCGATCCGGCTGAAGCAGGTGAACCCGGAACTCTCCGTCGTGCTCTTGGAAAAGGGCTCGGAGATCGGCGCGCATATACTGTCGGGCGCGGTGCTGGACACCTCGGGCCTCGACCGGCTGATCCCGGACTGGAACGAAAAGGGCGCCCCCATCAGCACCGAGGTGCATGGGGACAATTTCTACATCCTCGGCGAGCAGGGCCAGATCCGGGTCCCGAACTGGCCGATGCCGCCGCTGATGTCGAACCACGGCAAATACATCGTCAGCATGGGCAACGTCTGCCGCTGGCTGGCCGAACAGGCCGAGGCGCTGGAGGTCGAGATCTTCCCCGGCATGGCCTGCTCGCAGCTGGTCTACGAGGGCGACCGCGTCGTCGGCGTCGTCGCCGGCGAGATGGGGCTCGACGCCGACGGCACCCCCGGCCCGGCCTACGAGCCCGGCATGGAGCTGCGCGGCAAATACGTCCTGATCGCCGAAGGCGTGCGCGGTAGCCTCGCCAAGGAACTGATCGGCAAATACGACCTCTCCAAGGGCCACGAGCCGCAGAAATTCGGCATCGGCATGAAGGAGATCTGGGAGATCGACCCCGCCAAGGCCAAGCCCGGCACCGTCACCCACACCATGGGCTGGCCCCTGGGCAGCAATGCCGGCGGCGGCAGCTTCATCTATCACCTCGAAGGCAACCAGGTGCTGGTCGGCTTCGTCGTGCACCTGAACTACAAGAACCCCTATCTCTATCCCTACATGGAGTTCCAGCGCTTCAAGCACCACCCGATGGTCGCGGAGCTTCTGGAAGGCGGCAAGCGCGTGGCTTACGGCGCCCGCGCGATCTCCGAGGGCGGCTGGCAGTCGATCCCGAAGCTGACCGTGCCCGGCGCGGCGCTGCTGGGCTGCTCGGCCGGGCTGGTGAACGTGCCGCGGATCAAGGGCAACCACAACGCCATGCTCTCGGGCATCGCCGCGGCCGAGGCGGCGGCGGCGGCCATCGCCGCCGGCCGCGCGGGCGACGAGCTGACCGATTACGAGGCCGAGGTGCGCCAGGGCGCCATCGCCCGCGACCTGAAGCCGGTGCGCAACGTCAAGCCGGTCTGGTCGAAGCTGGGGCTGTGGCCCTCGCTGGCGCTGGGGGGCTTCGACATGTGGGTGGCGAACCTGACCGGCTGGAACCCGCTGGGGACGTGGAAGCACGGCAAGACCGACGCCGAGGCCACCGGCAAGGCGGCCGATTTCCAGCCCATCGACTACCCCAGGCCGGACGGCAAGCTCTCGTTCGACCGCCTCACCAACGTGGCGTTTTCCTTCACCAACCACGAGGAAAGCCAGCCCTGCCACCTGAAGCTGAAGGACCCCGCGATCCCGATTTCGGTAAACCTGCCGGTCTATGCGGAACCGGCGCAGCGATACTGCCCGGCCGGGGTCTATGAGGTGCTGGAGGGGCCCGAGGGTCCGAAGTTCCAGATCAACTTCCAGAACTGCGTGCATTGCAAGACCTGCGACATCAAGGATCCGTCGCAGAACATCGTCTGGACCACCCCGCAGGGCGGCGACGGGCCGAACTATCCGAATATGTAGGCCGTCAGCGGGATTTTAGATCGGGAAAGAAAACAAAAAGAGGGAACGTGAAGAGTGGTGAGGTAAGGATACGAGAGGGGAAATATCATGCCAGAGATCGCCTTTGATCTGCGATATTTGCGATATGCGATTCTGGTCGCACAACACGGAAGCTTCAGCAAGGCCGGTGAGAGTCTTAATCTTTCGCACACAACTGTGAATCGCCGAGTCGGGCTGTTGGAGCGCGTACTTGGAGTGCCATTGTTCGACCGAGACCATACCGGAGTCCGATTGACACCGGCTGGTCAGCGGTTCATCCAGGACGCGACGGTGGGCGCAAATCTCCTGTCGGATGCAATAAGAGACCTCAGAGAATTTCATCGGGCATCAGATGGAGTGATCAGAGTTGGGTTGATGTCGTCGCTTGCGGACGGCTTTCTCGCCGATCTGCTGAGGGACTTCCGATCCCGCTTCCCGGAGGCAGAGATCAAGGTCGAGGAAATGTCCTCGGATTGCGCCAAGATCGGCCTGTTGTGCAACCGGGTCGATGTCGCCTTCCTGCCCAATGTCGCGGAGGTTCCGGGCTGCAAGACGGTCGAGTTGTGGGAGGAGCAGGTGCTCTGTGCCCTGCCCAAGGGCCATCCGCTGAACGACCGCAAAACCTTGCGCTGGGAAGACATCGCCGGCGAGGTGTTTCTTGTCCCGTCGGGAGGCACCGGTGCGGAACTCGACGTCTATTTTCTCGGCAAGTTGTCGGGCGGACAGGACGATATTCGCATGTCGATGCAGTCGGTCGGTCGGGAAAACCTGCTCAACTTGGTGTCAGACGGGTTCGGCGTGGCGTTGCTGCTGTCCTCGGCAACCCAGCAGCGGCACGAGGAAGTCGTGTTCATTCCCCTGGCGGAGCTTCAGGAGCCGGTCCGATTCAGTGCGGTCTGGTCGCAAACCAATGCGAATCCGGTCGCGCAGCGGCTCCTCGAAATGGCCCGCAGGAAAGCCGGGAAGTCGCGGACCGGCAATTAGGGCGTGTTAACACTACCCTGCGAACGGTATGCATGTTATTTTTTTGAAATGAATGAGATAAATGAAGCACAATACGAGTTGATCCGCCCATATCTGCCTGTCCAGCGCGGCAATGTGCGGATCTCCAACCTGACGATGATCAATGCGGTGCTCAATATCGCCGAAAACGGCTGCAAATGGCGGGCCTTGCCTCCCCGGTTCGGAAACTGGCATACGATCTACACCCGCCTGCGCCGTTGGGCGGAGGCGGGCGTGCTTGACCGGCTGTTCGCGGCTTTGCAGGAACATCGGCTGATCCGGATCCGGGTCGAATGTCTCGGCCTTGACAGCACCTCGGTCAAAGTTCACCCGGATGGGACCGGGGCGCCCAAAAAAAGGGGCCGCAAGCCATCGGGAAATCTCGCGGAGGATGGAATACCAAGGTTCATCTGGTTGCCGCGGATGCTCGAACAGCCCTGATATTCAGCCTTTCCGGCGGTCAGGCGCATGATGCACCGGAGGGGCGGGCCTTGTTGCGGAACTGGAAAAGGCCGCATGCGGGCGTGCCGATGCTGATGGACCGTGCCTATGAAGGCGATGAGACCCGCCAACTTGTTCTGGACCTGGGGCTCGAGCCGGTCGTGCCACCCAAAGCAAACCGCAAGAAACCGTGGGAATATGATCGCGAACTCTACAAGCGCCGCAACGAGGTGGAGCGGCTGTTTCGCAGGCTGAAGGGCTTTCGGCGTATTTTCTCCCGTTTCGAGAAGCTCGACATCATGTTCAGAGCCTTCCTCAACTTCGTTCTCATTGTCGACATGCTCAAGTGTTAACACGCCCTAGACTGATCGCTCAGGACGTTTCCCCGGCCGACTTGGCCGGTCTGGCTCGCCTCGCCTTCGCGAACCCGCGATCCGTGGCGACGAAGCGCTCCAGCATCGGCACGACGAGCCTCGCGGGCTCCACCGGCGGCCCGCCGGTTTCACGCCCCAGAATTTGCCCATAGGCGACAAGATCCCGAAACAGCGCCGCGGGCAATTCCACGGTCAGTTTAACCGGCTTGTCGTCGGCGATGGGTCCGAGCTTCAGCTTCACCATGATCAACCTCCTTGCGGGGCCAGGACCAAGTCCTTCGTAACGAGAATTCTGATCGGGAATCCCTGCCGGATGGTCAGGGTCGGCGCGACCTGCAACTGGCGCTCGACGATCTGCTGTCCGGCATCGGCGATGGTGTCGCCGGCGCCCTTACGGATGGCGCGGACCAGGGGGTCGTCATCCTCGCTGCCGATTTCCGTGCCGATGGCGAGGATTGTCGAGAGTCCGGCGGCCTTGGCCATCTCCGCCCAGTGATAGTCGACCCCGTCCTCGAGCCCGGCAAAGCCCTGCGCATCTGCGCCGGGCAGGCGTTCCAGCACCAGCGAACGGCCGTCGGGAAAGATCAGCCTGTTCCAGACCAGCAGCACCCGGCGCTGGCCGAAACTGACCGCATCGCTGTATTCGCCGACGACCCGCGTGCCCTGCGGGATCAGCAGGTAGCGGCCCGAGGGGCTATCATAGACGTTTTCGGTGACCTGGGCCACGATCTGGCCGGGCAGGTCGGAGCGGATGCCGGTGATCAAAGCGGCGGGAATGACCGCCCCGGCCTGCAGCAGGTAGGGCGAGGCCGGTGCCGTGACGCGCTCGGCCGATACCGGCTGGCGGTCCGGTGCGGCGTTCAGGAAGGCTTGTCGCGGGTTCTGGGCTATGGGTGAAGCGACCATACCGTCTGTGCCGGTGCCTGCCATGCCGGGTTGCCCAGCCACTTGCGCGGCTCCCGCAGTCTGTGACGTCTCGAAGAACAGCTGGCTGACCCGGGCGGCCTCTTCCTCGGCAAGGCGGCGTTGCTCGTCCGGATCGGCCGCGGGCGGCGTGATCGCCGGGGACAGGATGGGCTCGCCCCGGTTCTGCACCTCTAGAATGGGCTTGCCGAGATCGCCGGGCAAAGGCGGGCCGAGGATGGGTCCACTATAGTCGCGGGGCAGGTCCGCCAGCCCGTCGGCGGTGGCGCGGTTCTCGGTGGAAAACAGTTCCTCGCCATCTTGGTTGCGGTCGCGCGGCTGCAGGGCATAGATCAATGCCCCGCCGATCGCCAGCGAGGCGATCAGGCCGAAGGCAGTAAGGGCCTTGCGCGAAAGCCGGGTCACCTTCGGTGGCTCGGCGCGCAGGCGCATCGGCGCGGTGGTGTCGGAGGATTTGCCGGTCATGTTCTGTCTCCAGCCGCCTTCACCTGCGGAGGTGCGTGCCCGTCCGTCGTCTGGCGGGGCGCGATCCGCAGGATCCGCACCACCTGCTGGCGCTGGCCTGACCCGAGGCGCAGTTCGGCGGCGGCGAAGATCCGGTCGACGATCAGCACATTGCCATGGCTGCGGCTGTTGACGATCTGCGCCGCGCCATCGGGGCCGATGACGAAGATCGGCGGCATCTCTCCCTGGACGATGCCGCGCGGGAAGACGACATAGGTGCGGCGGCCGTCGTCGAAGACCGAAACCGGCCGCCAGGGCGGGCTGACACCTTCGATCTGCAATCCGTAACGATAATTGCGCGCGGCGGCCGCCGGCATGATCGGCGCAGCGACGGTTGGTTGTCGCTTGCCGCCGGGCTGTGCGGGATAGGTCCAGGAGACAGAGGGCATGTAGAGCGCCTCGCGCGCCCGCAATTCGATCATGTAGACCCGCCGGTCGGTGCTGATCACCAGGTTGGTCGAGATGTCCTCGCGGGTCGGCTTGACGAAGACGTGGACGCGGCGGGATGCGCCGCTGCCGCTCTCGGTGTCGCCGATGATCCAGCGCGCGGTGTCGCCGGCGGCGATCGATCCCTCGCCGCTCAGCGTCTCGCCGTGCTCCAGCGCGATATCGGTGATCTGGCCCGGCGCCGCATAGACCTGATAGAGCGCGCCCTCGGACCAGGGATAGACCTGGATGGCATTGTAATAGCCCTCGCGGCGCGGCTCCACGCGGGCGGCGGCATTGGCATTGGTGACCCGGCCCTCGGGCGTCCCGGCGGCCCCGCCGCCGCGCGCCGGGGTCCAGCCGGGTGGCACATGCAGCGGTTTCGGGACCGGATCGGCCGGAACGGTGGCAGGAGGTGACGGCAGGGGCGGGACATCGTCGTCATAGCTGAACTGCGGCGTCTTGGTCGTGGCACAGCCGGAAACCGTTGCCACAAACAACAGGGCCAGGAGGATTGCTGGTTTGTGGGATGTTCCCGTCATGTCGCGGGCTGGTGGTTCAAAGCGCATTGTGGTCATTGCGACATCTCCCGTGACCAGTTGACGGCGTTGACATAGATGCCGAGCGGATTGGCGCGTAGCGCCTCGACGGTTCGCTGCGTCTGGATCACCACGGTCAGGATCGCGGTCCAGCGTTCGGTGGCCGACAGCTGGCCGTTCTCGTAGTGCCGCTCGGTCCAGGCGACGCGGAACGAATCCGGGGAGGCGCGGATGACCGAGGACACCTCGACAGCGATCTGCTGGCGGCCGACCCTGGTGAACGGATCGTTGGTGCGGGCATATTCGTTCAGGGCGGCCGCACCACGGTCGGTGGTGAACTCATAGGCCCGGAGCCAGTTCTGGCGTACGACGATGGGATCGGCCGGGATCGACCGGACCTGCTCGACGAAGCGGCCGAGATGCCAGGCGATCTGCGGATCGCCGGGCCGGTAATCGGCAGAAGCAGGCGCGACGGCCTGTGCCTGGCCGAGATCGTCGACCTGCACTACCCAGGGCACCACGGTGCTGCGCGCCGATTGCCAGACCAGTGCGGAAGCAAAACCGGCGGCCAGAAGCAGGCAGGCGAAGGCCATCAGCCGCCAGTTGCGTGCCTGCACGCGCGCCGAGCCGATGCGCTCGTCCCAGACCTGCGCGGCCTTCTGATAGGGGGTTTCGGGTTCGGGCGTCTTGCCGTAATGGGTCGCGGGGCGTCGAAAAATGTTCATCGGCGGGTTCTTTCGGAAAGATTGATCGAGGCACCGCCGGCATGGTTGTCGCCGGAGCGGATGGCATGGCCGGCGATGGACAGGCCACGGCTCAGCGTCTGTCCCTGGCGCATTTTTTGGGCCCATTGGGGCGTACCATCGGTCCGGGAGGCATCTGCGCTACCAGCACTGCCCTCGGCGGTGCCCATGGTGGAGGTGCCGCCGGTGGTCACAAAACTGCCCTTGGCGCCGGATGCGTAACTGGACTTGATGCCACCCGCGGCCTTGCCGAGCATGCGGCGCAGCGGCGAGATCACCGCCGATCCCGTGGCGCTGGCGACGCCGCCCATGCCGGACGCGACGCCACCGGCGCCGGAATGACCCATGGCGCCGAGCCGGTAGGCGGTCGAGGCCGCGCCTGCCGCCGCCGCGCCGGTGCGAACGGTGGCTGCGCCGCCGGACAGCGCCATGCCGCCGGCGCGGGCCGCCAGCATGGTGCCGCCGCCCGCGGCCATGGCGGCGCCGCCGATGGCGAGGCCGGTGCCGACGGCGGCGCCTGCGCCGAGCTGCGGCCCGCCGGAGACGAGCCCGGTGGCGATGCCGGGGCCGAAGATGCCGAGACCAAGCAGCGACAGTGCCGCCAGCACGATGGCCATGGCGTCGTCGACGGTGGGCGCAACGCCGCCGAAGCCCGCTGTGAATTGCGAGAACAGCGTCGAGCCGATGCCGATGATCACCGCCAGGACCAGGACCTTGATACCGCTGGAGACGACATTGCCGAGCACGCGTTCGGCCATGAACGCCGTCTTTCCCAACAATCCGAAGGGGATGAGCACGAAACCGGCGAGCGTGGTCAGCTTGAACTCGATCAGGGTGACGAAGAGCTGCACGGCGAGGATGAAGAAGGCGAGGATGACCAGCGCCCAGGCGAAGAACAGGCAGAGGATCTGGATCAGATTCTCGAAGACCGCAACCCAGCCCATCAGGTCGGAGATCGATTCCAGCAGCGGCCGCCCGGCATCGAGCCCGGTCTGGGCGACGCGGCCGGGACGCATGAGATCCGCCGCAGTGAAGCCGGTGCCGGATCCCATGAGGCCGAGCCCGGCGAACGACTCAAAAACGATGCGGGCGAGGGTATTCCAGTTGGTGATCAGCCAGGCGAAGACGCCGACGAAGATGGTCTTCTTGACCAGCCGGGCGACGATGTCGTCCTCGGCACCCCAGGCCCAGAACAGGGCGGCGAGCGTCACGTCGATCACGATCAGGGTGGTGGCGATGAAAGCCACCTCGCCGCCGAGCAACCCGAAGCCCGAGTCGATATAGCTGGTGAAGACCGCAAGGAAGTTGTCGATGACCCCGGAGCCGCCCATGTGCCTCTACTCCTCGCGGCTGGGGGTCGTGGTGGACTGCGCCGGTGCCCGCCCGAGGAAACGGTCGCGGGTTTCGCCCCAGATGCGCAGGCAGTAGGCATCATTGGCCGCAGCCTCGCCCATCCGCTGGCAGCGGCGCTGACCCTCGCGCAGCGGATCCTCCTGCCGCGCAGGTGCCTCGCTCCCCGGCAGCGGCGGCAGATCGCCGCTCCGTTCCATCCGGATCAGCGTCACGGTCATGACGATCGCCAGAAACAGGATGGCAATGAGCTTGGCCATCGCTTTTCGTCCCATGAGAAGGCCTCCTCGGGGCTTCAGTCGTTGAACATCCGGGCATTGCTGGGCTGGTAGCCGGTGCCGGGCGTCAGGAACCGCTGGCGCTGGATGCGGCCCTGTTCGGCCGCCGCCGCGCGCTCGGCCTCGACCAGCGCCTCGGCGCGCCCGGTGGCGGCGAGGAGCGCCGTCAGGTCGGAGAGCTGCTGCGATTGCAGGGCCAGCAGCTGATTGCCCGCCTGGCTGGCCTGCAAGGCACCAGTGGCGCCCTGGCTTTGCTCGACCAGCGTGGCCATCTCGGCCCGCTGCGCCTCGATATTGCCGGTAACGCCGGCCTGAACGCGCATGGTGTCCTGCAGCCCGCCCATGGTGTTGCTCCAGCGGGTGCGGGCGTCGGTCAGCAGTTGCTGCTCCGACATGGACAGGTCCGGCGTGCCGTATTCCCGCTCGAACGCCTGATCGACCTCTTGCACCTCGAAAGCGATGTTCCGGGCCTCGTCGAGCAGTCGCTGGGTGCGGCTGACATTCTGCTGGAGCTGCTGCAGCGAGCTATGCGGCAGGCTGGCGAGATTGCGCGCCTGGTTGATCAGCATCCGGGCTTCGTTTTCCAACTGGAGGACCTGGTTGTCGATCTGCTCCAGCGTCCGCGCCGCCGTCAGCAGGGTCTCGGCGTGGTTCCTCGGGTCGTAGACGATGCGCCAGGCATGGGCCGGGCTGGTCAGCATCGGCGTCAGCGTGACGGGTAAGGCCAGGGCCAGCGCAAGCATGGAGGTGCTGGCCATCCGGGAGATCGTTGGCATCCTGCGCGTCATGGGGTCGTCTCCTTTTCTTCCGTTTCTGAATGGGAGGTGACCGGTTCGGCGTCGCTCACCGCCATCCCGCCTTCATCAGGCTGAGTTCCCGAACCGGATGGCTCGATTGGGGGTATGCCGGGCGTCTCGGGCACTAGATTGGCGAGGTCCGGGATCAGGTCGGCCGCCCAGTCGACGCCGCGCGCCTTGAGCCAGGCGGGAAGGAAACCGTCGTGGCCATGCTCGGCGAGGATCTGACCGATCAGCGTCTGATCGGATTTGGCGGATGCGGCGCAGAGGGCGAGGCCGACCTCGGAAAGCCCCAGCTCGAACAGCCGGTTGCCCCTGCGGCTTTGGCAATAATAGTTCCGCTTCGGCATGGCACGGGCGAGGATCTCGATCTGCCGGTCGTTGAGGCCGAAACGGCGATAGATGGCGGTGATCTGCGGTTCCACGGCACGCTCGTTCGGCAAGAGCAGCCGGGTCGGGCAGGACTCGATGATCGCCGGTGCGATGGCGGAATTGTCGATGTCGCTGAGCGACTGCGTGGCGAAGACCACGCTGGCGTTCTTCTTCCGCAGGGTCTTCAGCCATTCCCGCAGCTGTTCGGCGAAGGCGTCGTCGTCCAGCGCCAGCCAGCCCTCGTCGATGATCAGCAGCGTGGGTCGTCCATCGAGACGGTCGCCGATGCGATGGAACAGGTAGGACAGGACCGCGGGTGCTGCGCCGGTGCCGACCAGCCCCTCGATCTCGAAGGCCTGCACATCGGCCGAGCCCAGTTGCTCCGCTTCGGCGTCCAGAAGGCGGCCATAGGGTCCACCGACGCAATAGGGCCGCAGCGCCTGTTTCAGATCGTTGGCTTGCAGCAGCACTGCAAACCCGGTGATGGTGCGCTCCCCGACCGGCGCCGAAGCCAGTGACGTCAGCGCCGTCCAGATGTACTCTTTCACTTCGGGCGTGATTTCGACGGCCTCGCGCCGGAGGATGGCTACGAGCCAATCCGCCGCCCAGGCGCGCTCGGCGGTCTCGTGGATTCGGGCCAGCGGTTGCAGCGAGACCGACGCTTCGTCATCCGCACTCAACTCCCCACCAAGGTCGTGCCAGTCTCCGCTCATGGCCAGCGCGGCGGCGCGGATGCTGCCGCCAAAATCGAAGGCGAAGACCTGTGATCCTGCGTAGCGCCGGAATTGTAGTGCCATCAGCGCCAGCAGCACGCTCTTGCCTGCCCCGGTCGGCCCGACGACCAGCGTATGACCGACATCGCCGACATGCAGCGAGAAGCGGAACGGCGTCGACCCCTCGGTGCGTCCGTAAAGCAGCGGCGGGGCGTCGAAATGCATATCTCGCGCTTCTCCCGCCCAGACCGCCGAAAGCGGGATCATATGGGCGAGATTCAAGGTGCTGATGGGCGGCTGCCGGACATTGGCATAGGCATGGCCGGGCAGCGAGCCGAGCCAGGCGTCGACCGCATTCACCGTCTCGATCATGGCGGTGAAGTCGCGGCCCTGAACGATCTTTTCGACCAGCCGCAGCTTCTCGTCGGCGACGCGGGCGTCCGCGTCCCAGACGGTGATCGTCGCGGTGACATAAGCCATGCCCGCAACATCGGCGCCGAGTTCCTGCAGGGCCATATCGGCATCGGCGGCCTTGTTGGCGGCATCGGTGTCCACCAGAGCGGATGGTTCGCTGGTCATCACCTCTTTCAGGATCGCGGCGATGGACTTGCGTTTGGCGAACCATTGCCGCCTGATCTTGGTCAGCAGCCGGGCGGCGTCCGGCTTGTCGATCAGGATTGCGCGCGTCGACCAGCGATAGGGAAAGGCGATCCGGTTCAGATCGTCGAGAATGCCGGGCGTCGTCGCGGTCGGAAAACCGTTCAGGGTCAGGATGCGAAGATGCTGCGCGCCGAGCCGCGGCTCCAACCCGCCGGTGAGCGGCTGGTCGGCCAGCAGCGCGTCGAGATGCATCGGCACTTCGGGCACGCGCACCCGCTGCCGGTTGGTCGAGATCGTGGAATGCAGGTAGGTTAGCGTCTCGGCATCGTCGAGCCAGCGGCATTCCGGCATGAAGCCGTCGAGCAGCGCCAGCACCCGGTCGGTGCGGTCGATGAAGCCGTGCAGGATATCGCGCGCATTGACACCCGACTGCTCGCGTCCCTCGTAGAGCCAGCTTTCGGCGCGGGCGGCATCCTCGGCGGGAGGCAGCCAGAGGAAGGTCAGGAAATATGCGGAGATGAAATGCGTGCCCTGTTCTTCGAAGCCTGCCTTGCGCTCTGCATCGACCAGCGCCGAGGCCGGATCGGGAAACAGGCTCTCGGGATAGGAGGAATCCTCCCGGCGCTGCGCTTCGACGAAGATGGCCCAGCCCGAGCCGAGCCGGCGAAATGCATTGTTCAGCCGTCCGGCGACCGCAACGAGTTCGGCGGCGACGGCGGAATCCAGATCGGGACCGCGAAAGCGTGCCGTGCGCTGGAACGAACCATCCTTGTTCAGCACCACGCCGGGAGAAACCAGCGCTGCCCAAGGCAGGAAGTCGGCGAGGCGGCTGGCGGTGCGGCGGTATTCGGCGAGATTCATCATGAATCGTCCTCACACCGAGAGATGGCCGGGCAGGCGCAGATGTTGCCGCCCGACCTCGACGAAGAGCGGATCGCGTTTTGCGGCCCAGACAGCGGCCAGATGCCCGACCGCCCAGATCAGCAGGCCAGGCAACCAGAGCTGCAGCCCGAGACCGACCGCTCCGGCCAGCGTGCCGTTCAGGATGGCAATAGCGCGCGGCGCCCCGCCGAGTAGGATCGGCTCGGTCAGGGCGCGATGCACCGGCACGCTAAAGCCCGGCACCGCGTCCAGTTGCTCGAACGTCACCGACATCACACCAGCGCCCCGCCGCCGAAGCTGAAGAAGGACAGGAAGAAGCTGGACGCGGCAAAAGCGATGGAGATGCCGAAGACGATCTGGATCAGCCGCCGGAAGCCGCCGCCGGTATCGCCGAAGGCCAGGGTCAGGCCGGTGACGATGATGATGATCACCGCGACGATGCGGGCGACCGGCCCCTCGACCGATTGCAGGATGCTGGTCAGCGGTGCCTCCCAGGGCATCGAGGAGCCGGCGGCATGGGCGGCCGGCGTCATGAACAGACTAACATAGGCAGCGGTTGCCGACATCGTGGCCTGATGACGGATGCGCAAGGCATGACGGATCATTCGGAATCTCCTGTATTGGGCGGTGTGATTGGGGCGATACGGTAGTCGCCGTCCGGCCCCAGCCCGTCGATGCGGACGAGTTCGACGAGACGGCGCGCAGGACCGCGCCCGGACAGGACGGCAACGATGTCGATGGTTTCCGCGATCATGGCGCGCGGTACGGTGACGACGGCTTCCTGGATCAACTGTTCGAGGCGGTGTAGGGCGCCAAGACTGGATCCGGCATGGATGGTGCCGATGCCGCCGGGATGGCCGGTCCCCCAGGCCTTGAGCAGGTCGAGCGCCTCGGCGCCGCGCACCTCGCCGATCGGGATGCGGTCGGGGCGCAGGCGCAGCGAGGACCGGACCAGATCGGAGAGCGTCGCCACGCCGTCCTTGGTGCGCATGGCGACAAGGTTGGGCGCCGCGCATTGCAGTTCGCGGGTGTCCTCGATGATGACGACGCGATCCTGCGTCTTCGCGACCTCGGCCAGCAGCGCATTGGTCAGCGTGGTCTTGCCGGTCGAGGTGCCGCCAGCGACGAGGATATTGGCGCGGGTCGCGACTGCGAGCCGCAACGCCTCGGCCTGCATCCGGCTCATGATGCCGATGTCGACGTAATCGTTGAGGCTGAATACGGCGACGGCAGGTTTGCGGATGGCGAAGGCCGGGGCCGAGACCACCGGCGGCAGAAGACCCTCGAAGCGTTCGCCGGTCTCCGGCAGTTCGGCCGAAACGCGCGGGGAGCGTGTGTGGACCTCGACACCGACGTGATGCGCGACCAAGCGCACGATCCGTTCGCCATCGGCGGGAGAGAGCCGCTCGCCCGTGTCGCTCAGCCCCTCGGAAAGCCGGTCGATCCAGAGCCGCCCGTCGGGGTTGAGCATGACCTCGATAATGGCGGGATCTTCCAGAAACCGGGCGATGGCAGGTCCGAGCGCGGTGCGGAGCATGCGGGCGCCGCGCCGGATCGCTTCAGGTTTCTGGTGAGCAGCCGCCATCTCGTCCTCGTTCCGTCACGGGCACCCGCGACGGGCGGCCCTGGATCGGGGACAAGTAGAAGAGACAGAAAACCGGCGCTGGCAACAAGGGAAACCGGGTCGGCGTACCGGGGCGCAGGAAAAGAAAGGAAAGGGACGGTTCGGCTGGGAGCGTATCTTCAGCAGCGCAAGACTAACGCTCAGCCGTCACCCGGGGTGACCGCTTCCCGCTTTGGCGCGTGCCTGCGCCTGATTGATCAGGTTCTTCAACGGGACGCTTTGATTCTTGCTCAGGCAGACGGCGCTGAACGAGGTGAATTCGGGTGGATCGCCGATCGGCAGAAAACAGACGCCGGCATGCTGGCTGTGCATGGAGGAAGAAAGGACCAATGCGACGCCGCATCCATGGCCGACAAGGCTGAGCAGGTTTTCGCGCCCGACATCATGGGTGGAGATTTTCGGAGAAGGACCGGACTTGGACAGCTTTTCCAGATAGCGCTGATCCAGCTCCGCGCCGGCGTTTCCGGATGGCACAAGGAAACGCTCAGCACGCAGTTCCTCCCACGTTACGTTGGATGAGTTCGACAGGTGGTGCCCCTCGGGAACCGCAAGGTGTACTCGTTCCTGCCAGAGATCGATCACCATGCAACCGGCGATATCGTCCGTCCGAGGAAGGAATGCCAGGTCGAGATGGCCCCAGAGCACCCCTGTGACGCCTGACTCCGAGGTGATTTCGCTGATTTCGAACTCGACTTCAGGATATTTTGCATGGAACGCGTTCAGTAATTCGGCAAGGAAACCGCCGGACAGGGAGGTCATGACGCCAATGCGGAGAACCCCTGTCGCACCTTTCTGGAAATTCCGGGCGCTGTCGACCGCCCGAAGGAGGGTGCTCATGCCGCGTTCGGCATCCTCTACGAACTTGGCCCCGGCCGGGGTGAGATGGGCTCCCGTCGCGTCGCGCTCGAAGAGCCCGAATCCCAGCCTTCGTTCCAGAAGGCTGACGCGACGGTTCACGGTGGTGTGGGAAAGATCGAGGCTTTCCGCCACCGCGCTGAAGCTGCCGAGGCGCGCGACGAGGATTGCGTAGTGGAGAAAGCGGAGATCAAGGGCGAGGTCTGGCATGGGAACTCTTTGTATCAGGGTTTACGTGATACTCGGACGCAATGTTGAGGCGGCTGGGCTTGCTGCATTCAAGATATGATTGGGACCGTTTCGTCGGATTGGGTTGGTGTCGGAGAAGGCTTGATAGTTCTTTGCGTTCTGTGGTGGGAGTTAATCCAGCTGGTGTCCAACATTTTTAACTCCCCCGATGGCGGGCGCGTAGTAGAGAGTTCTTTAGTGCCCATATTAACGTAGCCCTGAGCGCGATTTTCGGAGTGCGGGGGCGTTGCAATTAACCCCCCCGACACCCCTTCGATCAATCCATGGCCTTGAAGTTCAGGGCAACGCCGTCCTTGATGCCCGAGAACCACCGTGCGGTGACGGTCTTGGTCTTGGTGTAGAAGCGGAAGGCGTCGGGGCCATACTGGTTCAGATCGCCGAAACCAG
>NZ_JBGOSN010000046.1:0-29939 GCF_046335115.1 Paracoccus sp. P2
TCTTCGATCGCTGCAATTACCCGACCGCGAAGGTCTCCGCTCAGGCTCCTCGTCTTAGGCTCCTCGTCATCATCTCCTCCTGGCAAATCACAGGAGCAGTGAATCAGACATTGTTCATCGCGTGAATCCTCAAAGCGACCCGGTGTTCGTCAAATTCGCTCTAGTAGCGGCGGGGCTGGGACAGCAGCCGGTCTTCCTGGGCGATGAAATGCTCCATCATCACGCGCCACAGCCGCTCGGCCAGATCCGGGTCCAGCCCCTGCTCGGCGGCGAGACGGCGGGCATTGGCGGCGACCTCCTCGACGCGGCTGTCGATGCGGGCCGGCAGGTTCTCGCGCGCCTTGATCCGCGCCGCCTCGTCGATCAGCGCCGAGCGTTCGGCCAGCAAGGCCACCAGCCGCGCATCCAGCGCGTCGATGCGCGCGCGCAGATCGGGCATGGCGGAATTCGGGGGCAGTTCGGGTTCGGATCGGCTCATGCCCGACCCATGCCCTGCCCGGCACGCCGGTGCAAGCCCCAGCTGTGGCGAATGTGCTGCTGGCATAGACAGATTTTCGCCAGTCCCGGAACGGCACGACGGGAATCGGGATTGCGTCTTCAAATTGAGCCCTGGGCATGGCCCCGCGCATTGCGACTGGCCAACGGGTGAAGGCGGCGGGCTTCGGGATCAAGCTGGGGCCAAGCTGGGGTTCGGCCCGGGACTGCCGCTTGGCGCCGCCGCGCTTCTGCCGCCCTGAACGTCCGCGCAGCGTTCAGGCCGAGCCCTTGCGCGCATGAAAACCCCCGGAGCGATGGCGCCGGGGGTTTCCCTGTATCGATCGTCGGATCACCCCTGCGGCTGGGGAGCCGCATCCGGCGTGGGCTTGACGGCACCCGCCCGCGGAATCGCGCTGACCGAGGGGATCGAGGAGCCGGGCGCATCATCGTCGCCGCCCAGCGGCTCGCCCCGGATCACCCGGCCGATATCCTCGCCGGTCAGGGTCTCGTATTCCAGGAGCCCCTTGGCCAGCCGCTCGAACTCCTCCTGCTTCTCGGTCAGGATGCGATAGGCTTCGCGATAGCCTTCCTCGATCAGGTCGTGGACCTCCTTCTCGATCAACTCCTTGGTCGCCGCCGAGACCGAGAAACCGCCGGTATTGCCGGAATAGCCCTCATGCGCCTCGGCATAGTCGATATTGCCGACCTTGTCCGACATGCCCCAGCGCATCACCATGGCGCGCGCCAGCTGGCTGGCCTGCTGGATGTCGCCGGCCGGGCCGTTCGACACCCCTTCCTCGCCATATTTGATGATCTCGGCCGCCTTGCCGGCCATGGTCATGGCGAGCTTCTGCTTGGCCTCGTCCTTGTGATAGTTCAGCCGGTCCATCTCGGGCAGCGACACCACCATGCCGAGCGCGCCGCCGCGCGGGATGATCGTCGCCTTGTAGACCGGATCGCATTTCGGCAGCGAAAGGCCGACGATGGCGTGGCCGGCCTCGTGATAGGCGGTCTTTTCCTTCTGCTCGGGGGTCAGGACCATGCTGCGGCGCTCGACGCCCAGCATGACCTTGTCCTTGGCGTTCTCGAAATCCTCCATGGTCACGAAGCGTCGGCCGATGCGCGCGGCCATCAGCGCGGCTTCGTTCACCAGGTTCATCAGATCGGCGCCGGAAAAGCCCGGCGTGCCGCGGGCGATGATGCGCAGGTCCACGTCGGGGCCTACCGGCACCTTGCGCGAATGCACGCCGAGGATCTTTTCGCGGCCCTTGATATCGGGGTTCGGCACATAGATCTGGCGGTCGAAGCGGCCGGGACGCAGCAGCGCCGGGTCCAGCACGTCCTTGCGGTTGGTGGCGGCGATGATGATGACGCCCTCATTGGCATCGAAGCCGTCCATTTCCACCAGCAGCTGGTTCAGGGTCTGCTCGCGCTCGTCATTGCCGCCGCCGATGCCGACGCCGCGGGCGCGGCCGACCGCGTCAATCTCGTCGATGAAGACGATGCAGGGGGCGGATTTCTTGGCCTGCTCGAACATGTCGCGGACGCGGCTGGCGCCGACGCCGACGAACATCTCGACGAAATCCGAGCCGGAGATGGTGAAGAAGGGCACCCCCGCCTCGCCTGCGATGGCGCGGGCGAGCAGCGTCTTGCCGGTGCCGGGCGGGCCGACCAGCAGCGCGCCTTTCGGGATCTTGCCGCCCAGGCGGCTGAATTTCTGCGGGTTGCGCAGGAATTCGACGATCTCCTCCAACTCTTCCTTGGCCTCGTCGATGCCGGCCACGTCGTCGAAGGTCACGCGGCCGTGCTTTTCGGTCAAGAGCTTGGCGCGCGACTTGCCGAAGCCCATGGCCCCGCCCTTGCCGCCGCCCTGCATCCGGTTCATGAAGAAGATCCAGACACCGATCAGCAGGATGAAGGGCAGCCAGACGCCCAAGAGCGACATGAAGCCCGATTGCTGCTGCCGCTCGACCTTGACGTCGACGCCCCTGTCGATCAGCCGGTTCGCGAGTTCCTCGCCCTGCGGCCGGACGGTGGCGAACTGCTTGCCGTCCTTGTCGGTGATGCCGACATTCTCGCCATCTATGGTGACGGCAGAGATCTCGTCCTTTTCCACCCGCTGGATGAAATCGGAATAGCTGATCTGGCGGCTGTTCATCTGGGCCGATCCGTCGCTGAACAGGTTGAACAGGGCCAGGATCATCAGAAACAGCACCACCCAGAAGGCGATATTGCGCGCATTGCCCAAGGGCATGTCCTCCGCGGGTAAACAGGCTTCCGCCTGAAAATAGGGATTCCGGCGTCAGGTTCAATGCGTATAGAGCAAGGCGCGGAATTCTGGCAGCCCGCGCAGCGGCTTTGCGCCGTAATCCGGCACCGGGCGCAGCGCCGGCGCGGCGACCAGCCTCTCGCCCGCCCAGATGCCGGGGCTGGATGCCGCCTCGTCCCGCGTCAGCCCGGCGCCGCGCCAGTCCAGACCCGGCAGGGGCGCATGGCCAAGGGCGCGCACCTGCTGGCCGGCGCGCAGGCCGGCGACTTGCCAGCGCCGATCCCAGATCGCATCAGCCCCTTCGGCGGCGGGGCTGCGGGCGGCGGCGGCCGGTTCGCGGACCAGCCGCAGGAAGCCGCCGCCCGGCTCGGCGATGACGCCTTCGAGCGTCAACCGGCCACCGGCTTCCAGGGCCGCCAGCGCGTGCAGCACTGCCTCGCGCCGGGGCGGATAGGCGGCACAGGAGACGAAGCGCAGCCCGGCGACAAGAAGCCGCCGCCGGATCTCCAGCGGCGCGGCGCGAAAGGCGTCCAGCGGCAGCGCCAGCGATCCGGCGCGGCTTTGCGCGCCCTCGGCCACCCGCGAGGCAAAGTCGCACAATGCTTCCCGCGCCATGGCGAGATTCGCCGCCGATTGCGCCAGCTGCCGCATCGGCAGGTCCAGCGCGGCGATGGTCTTGCGCACCCGCACCCGCTCGAAGCCCTCGTTCTCGTTGGAAGGGTCGTCGGCCCAGCCGAGCCCGCGCGCCGCGAGCCATTGCCGCAATTCGGCCCGGCCGACCTCCAGCAGGGGGCGCAGCCAAAAGACGCCCAAGGCCTCGCGCGCTGGGGCCATGGCGGACAGCCCATCCACGCCGGCGCCGCGGTTCAGGCGCATCAGCAAGGTCTCGGCCTGATCGTCCAGCGTATGACCCAGCAGCACGGCGGACAGGCCGTTCCGCCCGGCCCAATCGGCCAGCAAGCGCAGCCGCGCCTCGCGCGCGGCGGCCATCAGGTTGCCGCCATCCCGACGGGTCCAGCGCAGGGTTTCATGGGGAATGCCCAGGGCCGCGGCTGCCTGCCCGGCCGCCTGCGCCTCCTCGGCCGAGCCGGGGCGCAGCCCGTGATCGACCGTCGCCGCCATGAGGCGCGCGCCGCCCCAGCCATGAGCCAGATGCATCAGGGCAATGGAATCGCCGCCCCCCGACAGGGCGATGCCAAGCGCAGAGCGGGTGCCGGCCAGGCGATCCAGCGCGGCATGGACCCGCGCCGCGACCGGCTCAGCCGTCATCCGCCAGATCCGCCGCGGCCTCGGGATCCAGCTCCTCGCCCAGTTCCTCGGCCGGGGCGTCGCAGCCGGTCTCGGCGATGCGCCGCTCGGCCTCGGCGGCCTGCGGAACGCCGGGAAAGCGGGCGACGATCTCCTGAAGGTAATAGCAGCCTTCCTGCGGGCCGGCCTTGGCCGACATGGCCCGCGACAGGCCCAGCAGCGCATCCGCCGCCTGCGGCCCGTTCGGATTGGCGGCGAAGCTTTCCAGCCAGGCCATCCCTGCGCCTTCCAGATCGCCTGCGGAATCCAGCGCCGCCCCGCGCAGGAACAGCGCCTCGGCGGTCAGCGGGCCGCCAGCATGGGTTTGGGCAATGGCCGCGAAGAGTTCCGCAGCGCGGTGAAAGTCACCTTGACCGAGCACCTCCCGGGCCCGGTCGAAATCGGCCTTTTCCGCCGCCGTCGCGGCAGCCCCGGCCGAGGGGGTCTTGGATTGCGTCAACGCGCCCCGCTGGTCCGAAGGCGGCAAGGGCGTCGATCCGCCCTGCTCGCCCAGCGTCGGCGTGGTCAGGCTGCCCAGGTCGCAGCCCTCTTCCATCTCGCACAGGCGGAACTCGATGTCGCCGATGCGGGTGGTGCCGTCGCGGACGATACGGTCGATGCGGTTCTGCAATTGCTCGGTCTGGCCGGTCAGCTGCGCCAACCGCGCCTCCATCGCGTTCATGCGGTCGATGGCGCTGTCGCCGCCCGCCGCGGCGAAGCCCGCCGGGCCCGAGGCGACAAGCTGCGCGCGCAGGCTTTGCAGATCGGCCGAAAGCTGGGACAGTTCGGCCCGGATGTCGGCCAGGGTCCGCGCGTCCTGCGCCGCCGCGGGCAAGGCCGCCAGCGCGAAACCGGCGGCCAGAAGCAGCCCCCTGAAACCCGGGACCGCCATCACATGCCCGCCCCAGGGCTGACCACGGTCACGGCGCGGCGGTTCTTGGTAAAGCATTCCTCGGTCGAGCAGATCGCCAGCGGGCGTTCCTTGCCATAGCTGACGGTGCGCAGCCGGCCCGGCGCGATGCCTTGCGAGATCAGGTATTCTTGCACCGAATTGGCCCGCCGCGCACCCAGCGCGAGGTTGTATTCGCGGGTGCCCTGCTCATCGGCATGGCCTTCGATCACGGCCGAGAAACCCCGGTTCTGGTTCAGCCAGCCGGCCTGGTTGGCCAGGATCACCCGCGCCTCGGGCGTCAGGGTAGACTGGTCGAGCGGAAACAGGACGGTATCGCCGACGCTGGCCTTGAAATATTCCGCCGTGCCCGGCAGCGCGCTGGCGCCCACCCCGCCAAGGCCGCCCGCCCCGGCATAGGGATCGCGAACCTGCATGTCCTGCGCCGGCCGGGCGCAGGCCGCCAGCGCGAGAACGGCGCCGATCGCGGCAATTTTAATGAAAGTTTTCATAATCCTGTCCATTTCACGCGCTTCAGGGCAGCAGCGGGCCCCAATCGGGGTCCGAGGCTGCGCCATTGACCTTGACCGGGCGCATGTTGCGCCCCGTGATATCCACCGAATGCAGGCGCGGCTGGCCGTCGCCGCCCGGCGTCACCCGCGTGAACATCACGACGCGGCCATTGGGGGCCCAAGTCGGCCCCTCGTCAAGGAACGATTCCGTCAGCATTTTCTCTTCCGAGCCATCGGTGCGCATGACGCCGATGTGGAACTTGCCGCCGACCTGCCGGGTAAAGGCGATCATGTCGCCGCGCGGCGACCAGACCGGCGTGCCATAGCGCCCCTCGCCAAAGCTGATCCGCTTCGGCTCGCCGCCATTCGCCCCCATGATATACAGCTGCGGCGTGCCCGAGCGGTCGGATTCAAAGACGATCTGCCGGCCGTCCGGGCTGTAGCTGGGCGAGGTCTCGATCGAGGGCGCGTTGGTCAGCGCCCGCTGCGCGCCAGTCGCGGCATCCATCTGATAGATGTCGGTATTGCCGTTCTGCTCCAGCGAATAGACGATCCACCGCCCATCGGGCGAGAAACGGGGCGAGAAGCTCATCGTGCCCTGCTGGCCCGCGCCCAGCTGGCGGGTGGCGAGCGAGTTCACGTCCATCATCATCGCCTGCGGAAAGCCGGTGGCATAGCTGGTGTAAAGCAGGCGCGAGCCGTCGGGCGAGAAGCGCGGCTTCAGGACCAGCGTCGAATCGTCGGTCAGCCATTTCACGTTGGCGCCGTCGTAATCCATGATGCCGATGCGCTTGCGGCGCGCATCCTTGGGGCCGGTTTCCTGCACGAAGGCGACGCGGCTGTCGAAATACGGCCCCTCGCCCGTCAGCCGCGAATAGACTTGGTCGGCGGCCTTGTGCGCGGCGCGGCGCCAGTTGCCGGTCGAGGCGTCGAACTGCATGCCGTCGCCCAGCGGCTGGCCGGCAAAGACGTCGAACAGGCGGAACTTGACGACCACCTTGCCACCCTCGACCTTGACCGAGCCGGTGATCAGCGCCTGGGCGTTGATCGCCTTCCAGTCCTCGTAGGAGACGGGCGCGTCAAAGCTTTCGGGGCGCGCGATATGGGCGCTGGCCGGGATCTCGCGGAAAAGGCCGGTGCCGGTCAGGTCGGCGGCGATCAGGTTCTGCACCTGCGCCAGGTATTCGCCGGCGCCGCCCTCGTCGTGGAAGCGGGCGATGGCGAAGGGCATCGGCTCGATCACCCCGTCGGTGATCTCGATCCGCAGCGGCCCGTCCTGCGCCAAGACCGGCGCGGCCAGCCCCAGACCCGCAAGGGCCATCACGGAAGTCATCAGGAATTGTCGCAACATGAATCGCCCTCGTAAGGTCTTGGTTGCAGGATAGAGTGTTGCGCGCCGGGATGCCATGTCACTGGACCCGCGCGCTGCCGCTGGCGTTGAAGTCGATGATGACATCCTTCCAGCGGTTGTATTTCTCCGGCGGCAGCTTGTAGCCGCCGCGCTCGCACATCAGGATCGCCCGGCGCGCCGCCTCATAGGCCTGTTTCGCCGCCGCGTCCGAGCTGCCGTCATGGCCGATCATGCGCAGCGAGCCCTTTTCCACCGTCCCGTCCGGCGCCATCGAGAACTGCACCGAAACCGTGGTCCGGCTGGCCTCGGTCGAGAGCGAGCCGCGGTTCCAGCATTGCTCGACGGCGACGCGGAAACCGTCCTTCTCGCCCTGGCTCAGCGGAGGCCCGCTGGCCGCCGCCCCGCCGCCGCCCGAGCCGGCCGAGCCCTGGTCCTGCATCGCCTCGGCCAGCGCGGCCTGCTTGGCCGCCTCGGCGGCCTTGCGCTCGGCCTCGGCTTGCTCGCGGGCCTTGGCTTCGGCGGCAGCCTTTTCGGCGGCCTTCTTCTCGGCGGCGGCGCGTTCGGCGGCGGCCTTTTCCTCGGCTTCCTTGCGGGCCTTGGCCTCGGCGGCCTTCCGTTCGGCTTCGGCCTTCTCGGCGGCCGCCTTCTCAGCGGCGGCCTTCTCAGCGGCGACCTTTTCGGCAGCCGCTTTCTCGGCAGCGGCGCGGCGTTCGGCCTCGGCCTTGCGCTCGGCGGCACGCTTCTCGGCCGCGGCCTGTTCCGCAGCCACCTTTTCAGCCGCTTCAGCCGCGGCAAGGCGGCGGGCACGCGCCTCGGCCTCCTCGGCCTTGCGGGCCGCTTCCGCCTCGGCCTGCCGGCGCTCGGCCTCGCGACGCTCCTCGCGGGCACGCTCCTCGGCGGCGCGGCGGGCGGCGGCCTCCTCGGCCTTGGCGGCAGAGGCGCGCTCGGCAGCGGCCTCGGCCTGCTGCCGGGCTAGCAGCTCCTCGCGCTGGCGCGCCGCCGCGGCCGCCTCGCGGCGGGCCTGCACGGCCTCGGCCAGCCCCTCGGGGCGGCCGCGGGGACGCGCCGATTCGACCGGGGCCAGCGCCGAACGCTGCGGGATCGGCGCCGGCGATTGCGGCTGCGCGGGGTTGCGCGCCGGATCGGGGCGGTCAGAGTTCTGCGGCAATGCCGCCAACTCGACGGTGTTCTCGNGCCGATTCGACCGGGGCCAGCGCCGAACGCTGCGGGATCGGCGCCGGCGATTGCGGCTGCGCGGGGTTGCGCGCCGGATCGGGGCGGTCAGAGTTCTGCGGCAATGCCGCCAACTCGACGGTGTTCTCGGGCTCGGCGGGACGCGGCGCATCGGTCGCCACGGCAACGGGCCGGTTCGGGGTCTGGAAATCCGACAGGTCCGGCCGCGCCTCGGGCCGCGAGGGGGGCGTGGACAGCCTTGCCACCTGCGCATCGGGGGCGGGCGGACTGACCGCCTCGACCTCGCCCAGCCGGTTTTCGTCAGCAGGCGGGCGCGGCTGGGCCGGCGTGGTCGCGGCGGCATCGGAGACCGGCCCGCGCCCGGCAGCGGCGGCGGCCAGCGACTGGAACTCGGCCTCGGACATGGTCGCGACCTCGGCCATGCGCACCGCCTCCAGCGGCTGCGGCCGGAACAGCGCGCCGCCGACCAGCGCCGCGCCCAGCAGCCCGGCATGGCCGATGCCCGAAATCCAGAAGCCGATGCGTTCCGCCCGGTCCATGGCTTAGCCGTCCGATCCCGCGTCCATGCGCGGCCCGCCGGCCTCGGTCACGAGGACGATGTTGTTGAAGCCGGCCGCGTTCAGCGCCCCCATCACCTCCATGATCCGGGCATAGGGGATGGCGCCGTCGGCGCGCAGGTAGATCTTGTCGCTCTGCCGCTCGGCCGCGACGGCGCGCAGCCGGGTGACAAGCTCGGCCTCGGGGACTTCGGTGGTCATGACCAGGATCGGCCCATCGGGCGTGACCGAGACGCTCAGCGGCTCCTCGGGCTCGGCGGGCACGGCCTGGGCGGCGGTCTTGGGCAGCTCCAAGGGCACGCCCACGGTCAGAAGCGGCGCCGCCACCATGAAGATGATCAACAGCACCAGCATCACGTCCACGAAAGGCGTGACGTTGATTTCCGCCATCGGCTGGCTGCGGGCGCGGCCCTTGCCGTTGCGGCTGCGTTTGACGACCCCGGCCCCCATCTTATTCGTCGTCCAACTGGCGAGAGAGGATGGTAGAGAATTCGTCGGCGAAGGTCTCGTATCCCCCGGTGATGCGGTCGGCATCCGAGCTGAGCTTGTTGTAGAAGATCACCGCCGGAATCGCCGCAAGCAGGCCAAGCGCGGTCGCCACCAGCGCCTCGGCGATGCCCGGCGCCACCACGGCCAGCGAGGTGTTCTGCGAGATCGCGATCTCCTCGAAGGCGGTCTTGATGCCCCAGACCGTGCCGAACAGGCCGATGAAGGGCGCGGTCGAGCCCACCGTGGCCAGGAAGGGCAGGCCGCGGGTCAGGCGGTCGTTCTCGCGGTTGATGGTGACGTTCATGGCCCGGTCGATGCGCGCGGTGACGCCGGCGATCAGGTTGCCGTCGTCGCGATGGCTGCGCCGCCATTCGGCCATGCCCGCGGAAAAGATGCGCTCGGCCGGGCCCGAGGGCGTCTCGCCGATGCGGTCGTACAGGTCGTCCAGCGGCTGGCCCGACCAGAAGGCGCGGTCGAAGCGGTCTGCTTCGCGCCGGGCGGCGTTGAAGGCGATGAACTTCTGGATGATGATCGCCCAGGCCCAGAACGAGGCCAGGATCAGGATCACCATGACGATCTGCACCGTCAGCGAGGCGCGCGCGAACAGCGCGATGAGCGAGAAATCGACCGGCTGCCCGGCTCCGGCGAGTTGTTCCATGAAATTCGGCCTGTCCTTTGGGCCGCTGGGATGCGGCTTCTGCTGCGCCGGAGTTAGCAGAACCGCCCAGCGGAGCAACCCCGCCGCGCGTCAATTCTGCGTCAATTGCCCGCGAGAACGCGGGCCTGGCGCCGCGCGAGGCCCGGCAGAGGGCACCGGGCGCAAGCCGGGCCGCCCGGAAGCGGCGATTCGACCGCGGCGAGATCCGCGGCGGGGGATGGGCGGCCATCGGGACACATGGCCAGCCCCGCCAGCAACCGGGTCCGCCCGGTCCGGGACGCATTCGCACCGTCATTGCAGGCGGACCGCCGAAAATGCATCCGCATCGGATCCCCGCAACAGAGGCCCGGAATATATCGCCGCAGGCCGGGGGCAATAATCGCCCGCATATCAATGGCGCCGATGGCGCACGGATCGGCAGGCGCACGATCCCATTCGAACGCTCCCCGGAAACTATTTCATGCGCCATGCAAATCCGGGCGCACGCCCTGGGAAAGGCGGCCGGCAAACCCGCCGAGGGGCTTGATAAGACTGTGAAAGGATGGAACAGTATTCGGCCGGGGCGTCACAGCCATGACGAAGGCCGGGAAAAACGAGGAAGCCTGGGATGCACCTGAAGCCACCGCCTCAAGATGGCCACGGATTTACGCAGACTTATCGCATTTACTATGCGGATACGGATGCAGGCGGCATCGTCTATCATTCCAAATACCTGGAATTTGCCGAGCGAAGCCGTTCCGAGCTGCTGAGACATGTGGGATACCCCCTCGTCAGCCCGAACGGAGAGCAATTCGTCGCGCGAAATGCAGATATTGCCTGGCAAAGGCCGGCCTGCCTCGATGATCTGATCGCTTGCACCTCATCCGTGATTTCCATCAGGGGCGCAAGCGTTCGTATCCGGCATGTCTTTCGCAAGGAAAACCAGATGCTGGTCCGGATAGAAATCGAACTGGCGCATATAAACAAATCCATGAAACCCGCGAGAATACCGCCCGCCCTGGTCGAGGCATTCTTGCCCTATCTGGAGCCCGGCACGCCTGGCTGATGCCGACTCCGGGTCGGCGCTTCTTCCGACCGGAGCCTGCCGCTCGAATCGGCTTCGCGGATTCATCTTGCGAATCCAGTGCGGTGGCTGGGAAGCATGGGCAGGCCGGTTCACCCGGCCCGCGATTGCCGATCATTGCCGCAAGACGGTCCGCAGGCCGTCAACGCGGCAAACGTGCGGCCAGCCGCAGCGCATGCGAGGGATCGGTCGCCGCGACCGGCATCACCGGGTCATAGGCGGCCCGGATCAATGCCGCCAGTTCCGGCGAGGGCGTGACGTCGCAGGCAAAGCTCAGCATGGCCCGCACGGCGACGGTTTCGGCCAACTGTCCCGGATGGGCCTCGGCCAGCCGTCCGCCCATGTTCACGAAACCGATGCAGGCCCGGATGGCGCCGTCGGCGTCAAAGCGGAACAGCCGATACTGGTCGGCATCGCTGCCCTGCAACCGCGCCGCCAGGTCGGGCTGGCCGGTCAGCCGATCGAGATCGGGCAGATCCCGCAGCTCCTGCCAGTCGCGCAGGAAAAAGGTCATCAGGTTCGCCCCCATCTCGGGATCGGTCTCGGCGATGGGGTGGCGGGCATGGGCCAGCACGGCGCGGGTCGCGTCGCGAAACACCGCTAGGCTTTCATCGGCCAGGCCGAAGATCACCGGCGCCACCGGCCGGCCCCAGCGCGCGCAAAGATAGCGCCCGTCGCGGGTGAACAGGCCGGCTATGGTTTCGGGTGTCATGGCATTTTGCGTCATGGCGCGACATTAGCCCGCACCAGGGGCGGAAGAAAGCGCCACCGGCAACCGGGCGATGCAGGCGCGGCGCCTGCATCGGGATCCGGGAACCGTCAATGCGGCCTGGCCGCCTCGGCGACCAGCGGACGGCCATTGCGCAGATGGCGCACCGCCAGCCTGCGCCCCTGCCGGCCCGAGACGATCTCGCGCGCGGCGACCGGCGGGGTCGCCTGCTCGCGCAGATCGGGGAAAAGCGCGAAAAGCTCCTCCCGAGCGCTGCGCCCGATGGCCTTCAGCGCCTGTGTGCCGGGATAAAGCGATTCCGCCTCGGCCCCGTTGGCAAAGACGACCTCGTGCCGGTCGAAGGCAAAGTGGAAATACTCCACCGCCTCCAGATCCTGCGCGATGTCGACCCCGTCCAGCATCAGCAGTTGCTTGGCGGCGACCAGCACCTCGGCGGTCCCGAACAGCCGCATCGCCACCCTGGAGCGCACCAGGATGCGATGCTGCGGCGAGACCAGCAGGTCGGAGGACGGCACCCCCTGCCCCAGGGCCCCGGCGCGGATGCGGATCGGGCGCAGCTTGGGCGTGGCCTTCAGTTCCCGGCCCAGCCGGCACGAGGCGATCCAGCGCAGCGGCTTCAGCCCGTTGTCCAGCGTCCGCACCAGATCGCCGATGCGCAGGCTTTCGACCGGGCGCGGCCCCTCGGCGCATTCGATCAGCGTGCCGCGGGTGAAACAGACGATCTCGGATTCGAAGATCTCGGCGCGGAATCCGATGGTGGCGACGCCCGTGTCCTCCGACAAGCGCATCACGCCCAGGATCTCGACCTTCGAGATGCGGGTATGGACGCTCCAGGCCGCCGCCGTGTCCGTCGAGGGACGGACGAACAGATCGCCATTGCTCATCTGCATGAGCACGCCGTTCAGTTCCACGACGCTGGCGTTGCCATCCTCGTCATGCACGGTCACGGCAAAGCGGGCGCCGAGAAAGGTGTTGAGGGTGACGTTGCTTTGCCGATTGCCATCCGGGTCGGTATAGGAGAACCGGCTGGCGGGTTGCAGAAGTCCCGCTTGATAGGTGGTTCTGAAGATTCTGTTGCTGCCCGAACCGAAGTAATCGCCGGTCAGGGCGACGGGCGCGATCTCGTCGCGACCCTCGGCCGCCCAGCCGTCGATCGCATTGGCCTGGTTCTGGCTAATGTTGCTGGAAGGGGAGGAATCGAGCAGGGACCGATTGCCGATCCACAGCAGGTTAACAGTCGTAACAGGCAATTCGCGCTCCTTTTGCGTTCGTTACCGGCTTCACCCAGCGCGCTTTGCCAAGTGAAAACATTGTAAAAATTCTGCGCCAAGCCCGCTTGACGAAAGCCAAGCCATGCGAGCATTGCAGTCAAAATGGAGATAATGCGAAAATCCGACGCTTGACCAGATCGAAAAAGCGGCAGCAGACAAGGCGGTCGCTTTTTGCTCGACCGGCCCGGCCGAGGATCATCGCCGCGCTCGGGTCGCGCGAGGCGCGGCCCCGGCCAGGGGACGGTCGCGCGCCGATCCGCAGGCCGTTCGGCACCGCCCGTTGCCATGACCGGAGTCGCGGTTGACCGGCGGGACGGGGCCGGTCAACGGCAAGAAGCAGGATCGCGACAGTTTCGTCTCGGCAGGGGCCAGCGCCCCACCGGCGGCGCCAAGGATTCCGCGGCATTCCCTTGCCCTTGCCGCCGCGCCAAGGCCGCATGGCCCGCGGGTGGGGCGCACCACCCTTCGGTTGCGCGATCGCGATCAGCGATCCGTCGGCCCCTGGCCTGCCGCCGCGCCTATTCCGCGGCGCGGCTGCGTGCCGCGTCCAGCATGGGCGCCAGATAGCGGCCGGTATGGCTGGCCTCGACCTCGGCCACGTCTTCGGGCGTGCCGGTGGCCACGATGCGGCCGCCGCCGTCGCCGCCCTCGGGGCCGATGTCGATGATCCAGTCGGCGGTCTTGATGACGTCCAGGTTATGTTCGATCACCACCACCGTATTGCCCTGCTCGACCAGGGAATGCAGCACCTCCAGCAGCTTGCGCACATCCTCGAAATGCAGCCCCGTCGTCGGCTCGTCGAGGATATAGAGCGTCTTGCCGGTCGCGCGGCGCGACAGCTCCTTGGACAGCTTGACCCGCTGCGCCTCGCCGCCCGACAGCGTGGTGGCCTGCTGGCCGACCTTGATATAGCCCAGCCCCACCTCGACCAGCGCATCCATCTTTTCGCGGATCGAGGGCACGGCCTTGAAAAACTCCTGCGCGTCCTCGACCGTCATGTCCAGCACGTCGGCGATGGACTTGCCCTTGAAGGTCACTTCCAGCGTCTCGCGGTTGTAGCGCCTGCCCTTGCAGGTCTCGCAGGTGACATAGACGTCGGGCAGGAAATGCATCTCGATCTTGATGACGCCGTCGCCCTGGCAGGCCTCGCAGCGCCCGCCCTTGACGTTGAAGCTGAAGCGGCCGGGCTTGTAGCCGCGGGCCTTTGCCTCGGGCAGGCCGGCGAACCAGTCGCGGATCGGGGTGAAGGCGCCGGTATAGGTGGCGGGGTTGGACCGCGGCGTACGGCCGATCGGGCGCTGGTCGATGTCGATCACCTTGTCCAGATGCTCCAGCCCCTTGATCGTCTCGCAGGGGGCCGGGGTCTGGCGCGCGCCGTTCAGCCGCAGGCTGGCGGTCTTGAACAGGGTCTCGATGGTCAGCGTCGACTTGCCGCCGCCCGAAACGCCGGTGACGCAGACGAACTTGCCCAGCGGGAATTCGGCGGTGACGTTCTTGAGGTTGTTGCCGGTAGCGCCGACCACCTTCACCGCCTTGCCATTGCCCTTGCGGCGTTCCGACGGCACGGTGATCTCGCGCGCGCCGGACAGGTATTGCCCGGTCAGGCTGCAGGGATCGGCGGCGATCTCGGCCGGGGTGCCGCGGGCGACGACCTGGCCGCCATGCACGCCCGCGCCCGGCCCCATGTCGAAGACATAGTCGGCATGGCGGATCGCATCCTCGTCATGCTCGACCACCACGACGGAATTGCCCTGGTCGCGCAGCCCCTTCAGCGTCGAGAGCAGCCGGTCGTTGTCGCGCTGATGCAACCCGATCGAGGGCTCGTCCAGCACGTAGAGCACGCCGGTCAGCCCCGAGCCGATCTGGCTGGCCAGGCGGATGCGTTGGCTTTCGCCACCGGAAAGCGTACCGGCCGCGCGGGACAGCGTCAGGTAGTCCAGCCCGACATTGACCAGGAAGCCCAGTCGCTCGCGGATCTCCTTGAGGATGGCGGCCGCGATCTCGTTCTTCTGCTTGGTCAGGTGCTTCGGCGCCGCCTCGACCCAGGCCAGCGCCTCGCGGATCGACAGTTCGGTGACATTGCCGATATGCGCGCCGGCGATCCTGACCGCCAGCGCCTCGGGCTTCAGCCGATAGCCTTCGCAGGCGCCGCAGGGGCGGTTGTTCTGGTATTTCTCGAATTCCTCGCGCACCCAGGCCGAGTCGCTTTCGCGCAGCCGCCGCTCCATGTTCGGGATCACACCCTCGAACTGGCGGGTGACCTCATAGACGCGGCCGGCATCGTCGAAGCGGAACGGGATTTCGTCCTGGCCCGAGCCGCGCAGGAACATCTCGCGCACCGCTTCCGGCAGATCCTTCCACGGCGTCTTCTTGTCGAAGCCGTAGAACTTGGCCAGAGCGTTGACGGTCTGGGTCAGGTAGGCCGATTTCGACCTGGCCCAGGGCGCGATGGCCCCCTGCGCCACCGACAGCGCCGAATCGGGCACCACGAGGCGGTCGTCGAAGAACAGCTCGACCCCCAGCCCGTCGCAGACCGGGCAGGCGCCGAAGGGCGCGTTGAAGGAAAACAGCCGCGGCTCGATCTCGGGGATGGTGAAGCCGCTGACCGGGCAGGCGAAATTCTCGGAGAAGGTGATGCGCTCGGCTTCACCTTCGGAGGGCGCGGTTTCCAGCACCGCGATGCCGTCGGCTAGGTCCAGCGCGGTGCGGAAGCTGTCGGCCAGCCGCGTCTCCATGCCCTCGCGCACGACGATGCGGTCCACGACGACGTCGATATTGTGGCGGAATTTCTTGTCGAGGGTCGGCGGCTCGTCCAGCTCGTGGAACTGGCCGTTCACCTTCACGCGTTGGAAGCCCTGCTTGCGCAGCTCCAGGAACTCCTTCTTGTATTCGCCCTTGCGGTCGCGGACGATGGGCGCCAGCAGATAGGCGCGCGTGCCCTCGGGCAGCTCCATCACCCGGTCCACCATGTCCTGCACCTGCTGCGCCTCGATGGGCAGGCCGGTGGCCGGCGAATAGGGCGTGCCGGCGCGGGCGAACAGCAGCCGCAGGTAGTCGTAGATCTCGGTCACCGTGCCGACGGTCGAGCGCGGGTTCTTCGAGGTCGTCTTCTGCTCGATGGAAATCGCCGGCGACAGGCCGCTGATATGGTCGACATCCGGCTTGCCCATCATGTCGAGGAATTGCCGGGCATAGGCCGACAGGCTTTCGACATAGCGCCTCTGCCCCTCGGCATAGATGGTGTCGAAGGCGAGGCTGGACTTGCCCGAGCCCGACAGGCCGGTGATCACCACCAGCTGATCGCGGGGGATGTCCATGTCCACATTCTTCAGATTGTGCTCGCGCGCGCCGCGAACCTCGATGAACTTCTGTTCCATCGCGCCAGTCCTGATTCCGCCAAGCGCATGAGATAGGCATCCGCGCCGAAATGGCAACCCGGAACAGAACAACTCGGGAACATTTCCGCTTGCGATGCCAAGCGCCCTGCCCCACCATGCCGGTGAGTCGCAAACGGAAGGCAACGGGAGGCACCGAATGGCCCGACAGCATTACAAGGGCAGCTGCCAATGCGGCAGCATCGCCTATGAGGTGGACGCCGATCTGGACCAGACCTTCACCTGCAACTGCTCGCGCTGCCAGCGGCTGGGCTTCGTGCTGGCCTTCGTGCCCAGAACGGATTTCCACCTGACCAGTGACGGGCCGGTGACGGAATACCTGTTCAACCGCAAGCAGATCCACCACCGCTTCTGCCCGACCTGCGGGGTGGAATCCTATGCTTTCGGCACGGGCACGGACGGGGTCGAGATGGTGGCGGTGAACGTGAACTGCCTGGAAGGCGTCAACCCGCGCGCACTGGCCAGCCAGGCGGTGGACGGCGCCAGCTACTAGCCGCCGGTATGGCTCATGAAGCGGCTGACCTGCCCGGCGACATGCTGGCGGGAATAGTCGAAGTCGTGGCCCTTGGGCTTGCGGGTGATCGCCTCGCGGATGGCCTCGCGCAGCGGCGCGTCGTCCGGGCTGGCGCGCAGCGGCGCGCGCAGGTCGGCGCGGTCCTCCTGCCCCAGGCACATGAACAGCTCGCCCGTGCAGGTGACGCGGACGCGGTTGCAGCTTTCGCAGAAATTATGCGTGAGCGGCGTGATGAAACCGATCTTCTGCCCGGTCTCCTCCAGGCGCACGTAACGCGCCGGCCCGCCGGTCCGCTCGGCCAGCGGGGTCAGGGTGAACCGCTCGCCCAGGCGGTCGCGCAGGTCGGACAGCGCCCAATACTGGTCCAGCCGCTCTTCCTCGCCCATCTCGCCCATGGGCATGACCTCGATGAAGGTCAGGTCGTGGCCCTGGTCCGCGCACCACTCGACCAGCCGGAACAATTCGTCCTCGTTGAAGCCCTTCAGCGCGACGGTGTTGATCTTGACCCGCATGCCGGCCGCCTTGGCGGCCTCGATCCCCTGCATGACCTGCGGCAATCTGCCCCAGCGGGTGATCTGGGCGAAGCGGTCGGCATCAAGCGTATCCAGCGAGACATTGACCCGCCGCACACCGCAATCGGCCAGTTCGCCGGCGAATCGCGCCAGCTGGCTGCCATTGGTGGTCAGCGTCAATTCGTCCAGACCCGCCCCCAGGTGGCGCGACATGGCGCGAAAGAATTCCATGATGTTGCGCCGCACCAGCGGCTCGCCGCCGGTGACGCGCAGCTTGCGCACGCCCAGGCCCACAAAGGCGGAACACAGCCGGTCCAGTTCCTCCAGCGTCAGCAGGTCGCGCTTGGGCAGGAACTGCATATGCTCGGCCATGCAATAGGTGCAGCGGAAATCGCAACGATCCGTCACCGATACCCGAAGGTAGGTGATCGGCCTGGCAAAGGGGTCTATCAGCGGGGCATGCGCATCCATGGCGCAAAGATAAGCACGGCCCGGCATCGGCACAAGCCGGCCGATCCGTTGATGGTCTCGTAACCATGAATGGAAGCTCGGGTGGACAGCAGGGGCCGGCCGGGTCTAGCCTCGCCCCGATCTGGAAAAGGATGACAAGGACAAGCGCATGCCGATGACCAAGCCGATCCTGCGCCTTCTGGGCGCGCTGGCGCTGCTGGCACTGGCCGCCTGCACCCCTGCGACGCAGACCGCACCCCGCACGCCCGGCACCACCGCGGGCAGCGACGGCGGAACGGCCGGCACCGAAGCCGCCGCGGCGAACCCGACGCTGACCGCGGCCGCGCGCCCCTCGCCCGCGGCGCGCACGGCGGCGGAATTCGACACCACCACCCGCGAGCAAAAGGCCGCGGCCGCCGCCCCGCCCACCACGGGCGAGCGTCGGCTGGGCACCACCATCGCCTCGCTGGGCGACCCTTCGCAGCCCGGCTTCTGGATCAAGACGCCGCTGGTGAAATCCGAAGCCGATGGCCGGATCGTGAACCCGGCGAACCGCAAATCCGCCAAGGTGCGGCTGATCCCGCTGGACGGCCCGGCCAGCGGCGGCAGCCAGGTCTCGCTGCCGGCCTTGCAGCTGATCGGCGTCAGCCTGACCGACCTGCCCACGATCGAGGTCTATGGCAACTGATCGGCGCCCGGCCGGTCCTGCCCGGTCCTGCCGCGGTTTTCCGGCAGCCACCGCCCCGCCTCGCGCCGGGCAAAAGGCTTCAGCCGCGCGCCATGCTCGGCCAGCCAGCCGCGCACGCGGCCGGGGTCGTGCTTGGACAGTTCGCGCAGCCACCAGCCGATGGCCTTTTGCACGAACCATTCCCGGTCATCGGCCAGCCGGGCCAGCCAGGACAGCACGCGCTCGCGCCGCTCCAGATCCTGCGGCTTGGGGTTGCGGATATGCGTCCAGGGCAGCGTGCCGACCAGCGCTGCGCGCCGCACCCAGTAGCTGGGATGATCGAGCCAGGGCTCGATCTCGTCCAGCCGCTCGGGCCGGGCCAGCAGCCGCCGCTCGCCCGCCTTCATGGCATGGTCGGCGATCGCCCAGGTGTCGAATTGCGGCACCCAGCCGGCAATCAGCTCCCAGACCGCCTCATCGGGCCGGATCCGCGCCTGGGTCAGCAGCTTCGCCGCCGCGATCCGCGCCTCATGCACATCGCTGTCCCAAAGCCGCCGTGCCAGATCGACCCGCCCCGGCACGTCGAGCCCGGCCCGCCAACCGCGGGCCAGTTCGTCGATCGCCGGCACCGTCACGCCCAAATAGACCCGCGCCGCCTTGTGATAGGCCGCCATCTCGACCGCCTTGCCGGCATCGCCCAGCGCCTTCAACTCATCCAGTTCCCGCATCTTCACCGTTTTCCGAACAGATCGGCCGGTCGCCGATCCCGTGGGGGAATAATCCGCACCGCTGGCGAAAAGAAGCAATGAAAAAGGGGCGACGCCAGAGAGAGACGCCGCCCCAGTCGAATACGCCAAGAGGGAAACCTGACGATGGCAAGCCAACGCCGCAAATCCCGATCCGGTTCATCACAATTCCTCGACCGCCGTCACGGGCCAGCCGCGACTTGCGTTGGCCCGGCAAAAGCGCAAGCCTGCACCGGAGCCGAACGGAAGGAGCCCCGCCATGAACAAGCCCGCGACCGACCTCAAGATGCTGCTGAAAGACCCCTCGCTCTTGCAGACCCGCGCCTATGTCGCCGGCGAATGGATCGACGCCGATGACGGCAAGACCTTCCCGGTGGTGAACCCGGCCCGCGGCGACGTGATCGCCGAGGTGGCGGACCTGTCCCGCGCCGAGGTCGCCCGCGCCATCGCCGCAGCCGCCGAGGCGATGAAGGGCTGGGCCGCCCGCACCTCCAAGGAACGCGCCCAGATCATGCGCAAATGGTTCGACCTGATGATGGAGAACCAGGACGACCTGGGCAAGATCCTGACCGCCGAGCAGGGCAAGCCCCTGCCCGAGGCCAAGGGCGAGATCGCCTATGGCGCCAGCTTCATCGAATGGTTCGGCGAGGAGGCCAAGCGCATCTATGGCGAGACCATCCCCGGCCACCAGCCCGACAAGCGCCTGACCGTGATCCGCCAGCCGATCGGCGTGGTCGGCTCGATCACGCCCTGGAACTTCCCGAACGCGATGATCACCCGCAAATGCGGCCCGGCCATCGCCGCCGGCTGCGGCTTCGTCGGCCGCCCCGCCGCCGAGACCCCGCTTTCGGCGCTGGCGCTGGCGGTGCTGGCCGAACGCGCGGGCGTGCCCAAGGGGCTGTTCAGCATCGTGACCTCGTCGCGATCCTCGGACATCGGCAAGGAGTTCTGCGAGAACCCGCTGATCCGCAAGCTGACCTTCACCGGCTCGACCGAGGTCGGCCGCATCCTGCTGCGCCAGGCTGCCGACCAGGTGCTGAAATGCTCGATGGAGCTTGGCGGCAACGCCCCCTTCATCGTCTTCGACGATGCCGACCTGGATGCGGCGGTCGAGGGCGCCATGGCCTCGAAATTCCGCAACAACGGCCAGACCTGCGTCTGCGCCAACCGCATCTATGTGCAGGCCGGGGTCTATGACGAATTCGCCCGGCGGCTGGCGGCGGCGGTGGACAGGCTGCGGGTCGGCGACGGGCTGGAAGAAGGCGTGACCACCGGCCCGCTGATCAACCGCGATGCCGTCGAAAAGGTCCAGGAACATATCCAGGACGCGGTCGAGGGCGGCGCCTCTGTCCTCACCGGCGGCAAGCCGCGCGACGGGCTGTTCTTCGACCCGACGGTCGTGACCGGCATCACCGACAAGATGAAGGTGGCGACCGAGGAAACCTTCGGCCCGCTGGCGCCGCTGTTCAAGTTCGAGACCGAGGAAGAGGCCGTCGAGCGCGCCAATGCCACCATCTTCGGGCTTGCCGCCTATTTCTATGCCCGCGACATCGGCCGCGTCACCCGCGTCCAGGAGGCGCTGGAATACGGCATCGTCGGCGTGAACACCGGCATCATCTCGACCGAGGTGGCGCCCTTCGGCGGCGTCAAGCAGTCAGGGCTTGGCCGCGAGGGCTCGCGCCACGGCATCGAAGATTACCTGGAGATGAAATACATCTGCCTGTCCATCTGACCGGCCAGGAAGAAACCCCGGAGCCGGGCTCCGGGGTTTGCGGGATCAGTGATCCTCGTCTTCGTCGTCATCCGCGTCGGGCAGGTTGAAGAAGCTGTCCGCATCCAGGTTGTCGTCCGGCTCGGGCTTCTCGTCATCCTTGCTGAGGCTGAAATTCTCCAGCCCGGCGATCGAGCTGGGCAGGCGCGGCTCGTCCGACATGGCAAGCGAGGTCTCGGTCGAAAGCAGCTTGCGACGCTCGTCATCGGTCATGGCGCCGCCCTCGGCGGCCTTGCGCTTGGCGGCCTTCTGCACGGCGGCGTCAAGCTCGGACTGACGGCAAAGCCCCAGCGCCACCGGGTCGATGGGCTGGATGTTCTGGATGTTCCAATGCGTGCGGTCGCGGATCGAGGCGATGGTCGGCTTGGTGGTGCCCACCAGCTTCGAGATCTGCGAATCGGCCAGTTCGGGATGAAACTTGACCAGCCACAGGATCGCTGCCGGCCGGTCCTGGCGCTTGGACAGCGGCGTGTAGCGCGGGCCGCGACGCTTCTCCTCGCCCTCGGCGGCGGGGTTGTGCTTGAGCTTCAGCCGGTAGAGCGGATTCTTCTGCCCCTTCTCGATCTCGGACGCATCAAGCTGGTTCGAGGCGACCGGGTCGAAGCCCTTGACGCCGACCGCCACGTCGCCGTCGGCGATGCCCTGGACCTCAAGCTCGTGCATGCCGCAGAAATCGGCGATCTGCTTGAAGCTCAGCGTCGTGTTGTCGACCAGCCAGACGGCGGTGGCCTTGGCCATCAGCGGCTTGTTCATGACCTTCTCCTTAACAATATCTCTTCCGGCCGGGGAAAACGGCTTTCGGCGGCTGCCATTCCATTTTCGGGGGATTGACAGGCTATATAGGCCCGGAAGGGAGCAAAATAAAGCCTGAAATTCGTGGCGCGCGGCCGGGACCGGCGTTAGGTTCGCCGGCATGAGACCGGCCGCCCTGATCGCCCTTTTGCTGTTCGCCCCCGCGGCCCTGGCCCAGGACATCGCGGGACGGTTCGACTATTACGTGCTGTCGCTCAGCTGGTCGCCCAGCTGGTGCCGGACCCAGGACGAGGCCGAACAATGCGCGACCGGGCGGCGCCTGGGCTTCGTCGTCCATGGCCTGTGGCCGCAATACGAACGCGGCTGGCCGGAATATTGCCGGACCGAAGCCCGCGACCCCGCGCGCCACGAAACCCGTGCCATGGCGGATCTGATGGGAACGGGCGGCCTAGCCTGGTATCAATGGAAAAAGCACGGCCGCTGCTCGGGCCTGCCGGCGCGGGACTATTTCGCCCTGACCCGCAAGGCCGCCGCCCGGATCGCCCTGCCCGAGACGCTGCGCCAGCTCGACCGCGACGTCACCCTGCCCGCCCAGGTGATCGAAGACGCCTTCATCGAGGCCAATCCCGGCCTTGCACGCGACGGCATCACCGTGACCTGCCGCGCCCGCGCCCTGCAGGAGATCCGCATCTGCCTGACCCGCGACCTGCGGCCGCGTGCCTGCGCTGAGGATGCCGGGCGGGATTGCCAGGGCAGCTTCCTGATGCCGGCGCCGCGCTGATGGCGCGGCCGCGTGCCTCCGGCGGGGATATTTGGACAAGGAAGAGACCGTTAACCGAATCGCAAGGATTTTCTGTCAGCTTGGAATCACGGAACAGGCGGGGACGCCGATGGCCGTCAAGGAAGAAGCCACACCCCGACCTTCAGCTCCGGCGGGCGGGGTGTGTGCTTTTCTTTCTTGCCCAAATATCCCCGCCGGAGGCTCCGGGCCGTGCCATAGTCGCCGAAGCAGTCAATCCGCGGCCGAAACCCGCAACAGGATCTTGCCGATATGGCCGCTGCCCTCCATGCGGCGATGCGCCTCGGCCGCCTCGGCAAGCGGGAAGGTGCTGTCGATCAACGGGCGCACCGCCCCCGCCTCGACCAGCGGCCAGAGCCGCTCCTGCAGTTCGGTGGCGATGCGCGCCTTGGCCAGGTCGGATTGCGGCCGCAGGGTCGAACCGGTCACCGACAACCGCCGGGCCATGATCTGGGCGAAGTTGATCTCGGCCTTGGGCCCGGCGAGGAAGGCGATCATGGCAAGCCGGCCGTCATCCGCAAGGCACTTGATATTGCGAGCGATATAGTCGCCGCCGACCATGTCCAGGATCAGGTCGGCGCCGCCGGCCTTGCGCAGCACGGCGACGAAATCCTCCTCGCGATAATTGATCGCCCTGGCGCCCAGCTTCTCGCAGGCCGCGCATTTCTCGGCCGAGCCTGCCGTCGCCCAGACCCGCGCCCCCAGCGCCTTGGCGATCTGGATCGCCATGGTGCCGATGCCCGATGAGCCGCCATGGACCAGGAAGCGCTCGCCCGGCTGCAAGCCGCCGCGCATGACCACGTTGGACCAGACAGTGAAGGCGGTTTCGGGCAACGCGGCGCCCAGGCGCAGAGACAGCCCCTGCGGAATCGGCAGGGCGTGGTCTGCGGGACAGGTCGCATATTGCGCATAGCCGCCGCCCGGCAGCAGGGCGCAGACCCGGTCGCCCGGCCTCCAGCACGTGACGCCCGGACCGACGGCCGCCACTTCGCCGGCACATTCCAGGCCCGGCAGGTCCGAGGCCCCCGGTGGCGGCGCATAGGAGCCGGCGCGTTGCAGCACGTCGGGACGGTTCACCCCGGCCCAGGCAACGCGGATCAGGATCTGGCCATGCCCGGCCACCGGCACCGGCCGCGTCACCGGCCGCAGAACCTCGGCCCCGCCGGGGGATGAAATCTCGATTGCCTGCATCACATCGGGAATCACCCGTCGCCTCCTTCTGTCCGGGCGCGCGGATTTGCGCGCAACGCTCCGGGCAGATTGCGATTTTCCGGCCGCCTGATCCAGCCCGTCGCAAGCCCGGCCAGGGTCGAGACGCCGGGCAGTCCGCCGACCCGTTCCTTCAGGCTTTCGAAGCGCATCACCCCTTCGATGCGGCGGTCCAGGAAGCGGCGCGTCTCCTCGGCCTCGGGCGAATCGTCGCCCAGCCAGTAAAGCACCGTCGCGCCATAGACGGCCGACAGCGTCGCGCGCTTGGAATACCAGTTCACGTCCTCGGAGCGGTCGCCGAGCCCGTCCCAGATCGCATCGGCCGTCTCCCAGACCAGCCGCGCGCCAAGCGCCGCATTCTGCGGCAAGGCCAGGATCGCCGCCCCTGCCCGTGCAAGCTCGCGGTTGCTGAGCGACAGCCGCCGCATCACCGCCGCCGAGACCCGGTCGCGAAACCGGCCCTCGGGCGGATGCGCCGCCAGCCAGTCGCGCAGCGCCTGGTCGCCCCGGCGGTGATAGGCGGCGGCCAGATCCGCGCCGCCGCGCGGCAGGTGCACCCGCGCCAGGGCCGGGTTCATGCCGATGTCGCGCGCGCCCTCGGCGATGGCCTTGTCGCCCATGCCCTCGAAGATGACATGGGACAGCGCGGCCTCGATCAGCCGCTCGCGGTCATCCGTCATGGCACTCTCCTTTTTCTTCGTGCGGCGCGGGTCCGGAAAATCTGGACAAAGCCGATTCGGCTTGCTAGAAGGCCGCGTCCTGCAAATCAGCTCAACTTTAACCTAGGAAGGTGGTGACAACCACATGCAGGTAAGTGTTCGCGACAACAACGTCGAACAGGCGCTTCGTGCTCTGAAGAAGAAACTTCAGCGCGAGGGGGTGTTCCGTGAAATGAAGCTCAAGCAGCATTTCGAGAAACCCTCGGTCAAGAAGGCCCGTGAAAAGGCCGAGGCCGTCCGCCGCGCCCGCAAGCTGGCGCGCAAGAAAGCGCAACGCGAAGGCGCGCTGTAAGACGAGCGACACGTTCGTTTCAGGAAAACCCCCGTGCCATGCGCGGGGGTTTTTCATTCACGCCGGTTCCTTTCATCCCGGTTCCTTCACACCGGCAGCGCCGTGGTGAAGGCCACCGTGCGCAGCGAGAACGAGGAATGCATCTGCTGCACGCCCGGCAACTTGGCCAGCCGCTGGCGGTGGATGCGGGCGAAATCGTCGGTATCCTGCGCCACCACCTTCAGCAGGTAATCCGCCGAACCGGCCATCAGGTGACATTCCAGCACGTCGGGGATGGTGCGCACGGCGCGCTCGAAAGCCTCCAGCAGCTCGTCGGCCTGGCCCGACAGGGTGATCTCGACAAAGACCGTGGTCGGCCGCTCCAGCTTGCGCGCGTCGAGCAGCGCGACATAGCCGCGGATCACCCCAGCCTCCTCCAGCCTCTGCACGCGGCGGTGGCAGGCGCTGGGGGAAAGCCCGGCCTCGTTTGCCAGATCGGCATTGGTCATGCGCCCGTCGCGTTGCAGGACGGAGAGAATGCGGCGATCCGTCGCGTCAAGCTCGATCATCGGGGCGATCCCTGTCTCGCGGGCGCCGGTCGGCGCCGGTTTCTTCGACCATAGCGCCGCCAGAGGCCGGATATAAGCGAAAATCACCGCAACAGGCGGCACGGCACGACCCCAGGGCGCCGCGCCGCCGCCTTGGCCGGCCGCTTCCGCCTCAGACGCTGCGGGCCCGCAACTCGTCGCGGATCTCCATCAGCAGCTCCTCCTGCGTCGGGCCGGCGGGGGCGGCCGCCTCGGCCTCTTTCTTGCGGATCGCGGCGCTTTGCACCTTGTTCACCGCCTTGACCAGCAGGAACACCGCCCAGGCGACGATCAGGAAGTTGATGACCGCCGAGAGGAAGGCGCCATAGGCAAAGACCGAGGCGCCGGAATCGCGCGCCACCTGCAGGCTGGCGCCCGGCGGAACCTCGCCCTTCAGCACCAGGTAATGCCCGCTGAAATCCGTGCCGCCGGTCAGCAGCCCGATGATCGGGTTGATCAGGTCGGCGACCAGCGAATTCACGATCGCCGTGAAGGCCGCGCCGATGATGATGCCGACGGCAAGGTCGATGACATTGCCCCGGGCGATGAATTCCTTGAACTCCTTGAACATGGGCTTACCTTTCCCGGCCTGTTGCACGCGTTCCGGCAAAGGCTGCCACATCACGCTAACCCCTTGCAACATGAGACAGGACTGGACAGGAAACGACATGACGGCATTATCCGAATTTCCGATCACCCGCCGCTGGCCGCCCCGGCGTCCCGAGGTCATCCAGCTTTACACGCTGAACACGCCGAACGGCATCAAGACCTCGGTCATGCTCGAGGAATGCGGGCTGGACTATGACGCGCATCGCATCAGCATCTCCGACCCCGAGGACCAGTTCACCCCCGAATTCCTGTCGCTGAACCCCAATAACAAGATCCCGGCGATGATCGACCCGAACGGGCCGGACGGCAAACCCATGGGCCTGTTCGAAACCGGCGCCATGCTGATCTATCTGGGCGACAAGACCGGCAAGTTCCTGCCCGCCTCGGGTGCGGCGCGCTACCACACCATCCAGTGGCTGATGTGGCAGATGGGCGGGGTCGGGCCGATGTTCGGCCAGGTCGGCTATTTCCACCGCTACAAGGGCAGCGAGATCGAGGATCCCCGTCCCCGCACCCGCTATTACGACGAGGCGCGGCGGCTCTTGGGCGTGCTGGACCGCCAGCTTCAGGGGCGCGACTGGATCACCGGCGAATATTCCATCGCCGACATGGCCGTAGGGCCCTGGCTGCGCACGGTCCGGGTGAATTACGAGGCCGAGACAGAGACCGGCATGGATGGCTTTGCCAACGTCCAGGCCTATCTGGAACGCTTCCTGGCCCGTCCCGCCGTGCAGCGCGGCATCGAGGTCGGGGCCGCCTGACCGGCATCGCGGCAGGGCTTGCAACCGATACGCGATTCATGGACCGTCCGGGAAACATCGCGGACGGTCTCATGCCTTTTATCGAGCATAACGGAAAACGTATCCTTTTCATCCACATCCCCAAGACCGGCGGCACCTCGGTCGAGAACTGGATGCTGGGCATCGCGCCGCTGCGCCTGTTCAGCCAGGGCATCCCCGCGGCGATGAAATGCACGCCGCAGCATCTGCGCATGCAGGACATCCGCGCGCTGCTGGGCGAGGGCTATTTCGACCATGTGCTGACCGTGGTGCGCAACCCCTACGACCGCGTCGCCAGCGAATACCGGATGCGGGTGCATCTGGCGAAAGAGAATTTCTTCAAGGGGTTGCCCGTCTTCTCGCTCTGGCTGGAGGATTGGCTGAACCGCCAGAAGCGCGAGCCCTTCTGCCTGGACAACCACCTGCGCCCGCAATGGGAGTTCCTGGGCAGCGAAGTCGAGACCTTCCGCTTCGAGGACGGCTTGCAGGCCCCCCTCGCCCGCATGGCGGAATGGCTGGGCGTCGCCCCGCCCGAAAGCCTGCCCCACGACCTGCGCCCCGACCCGCTGGGGATCGCCTGGGACCAGGTGGACCGGATCCGGGTGCGCGACCATTACGCCCGCGATTTCGAGACGCTGGGCTATTTCACCGACTGAACCGGGGCATCAGGCCGGGGCGCGGACCCCGGCCCCATGGCCCGCCCTAGCTGCGCAGCACGCCGCCGGTGGCCTTGCCGACCTTTTCGACGATCTTGGCGCTGACCGCCTCGATCTCGGCATCGGTCAGGGTCTTTTCCCGCGGCTGCAACCGCGCGGTGATGGCGATGGACTTCTTGCCGCCTTCCAGCCCGGTAAACTGGTCAAAAACCGTCACCCGCTCGATCAGCGCCTTGTCCGCACCCGCCGCCGCGTTCACCAGCGTCAGCGCCTCGACGCCGCTGTCCACCACGAAGGCGAAGTCGCGCTCGACCGCCTGCAGGTCGGACAGCACCAGCGCCGGGCGTGAGGGCGATTTCACCTTGGGCAGCGGCACGGCGGCGATGCGAATGGTAAAGCCGACCGCCGCACCCTTGATGCCGAAATGCCGCAGCACGCGAGGGTGGATCTCGCCAAATGTCGCCAGCGCATTCGGCCCCAGCGCGATGTTCCCCGCCCGGCCCGGATGCCACCAGCCGTCCAGCTTGCGGTTGATCTGCGCCTTGGCCGGCGCGCCGATGGCCTGCAACACCGCCTCGGCATCGGCCTTGGCGTCGTAGATGTCCACCTTGCGCCGCGAGGCATAGGGGTCGCGCGCCGCATTCGCCCCGACCAGGATGCCCGACAGGTGCAGATCCTGCTCGCCCGGCTCGCCGCCGCTGAACACGGGGCCGCATTCGAACAGCGCCAGATCGGCAAAGCCGCGCGCCTGGTTGCGCGCCGCCGCCGCCAGCAGGCCCGGCAGCAGGTCGGGGCGCATATGCGTCATCTCGCTGCTGATCGGGTTCTCGATCCTGACCGCGTCGGAACCGCCGCCGAACAGCGCCGCGGCCTTTTGGTCGATGAAGCTGTAGGTCACGCATTCGTTGTAGCCCAGCGCGGCCGCCATGCGCCGCGCCGCCTGTTCGCGGCGCTGCAAGGGGGTCAGCACCGGCTGCGGCACGCCCGCCTGCGGGCGCGGCAGCGGCTGGCCCTGCAGCTTGGTCAGGCTGGCGATGCGCGCCACCTCCTCGACCAGGTCGGCGCTGCCCTGCACATCGGGACGCCAGCTGGGCACGAAGGCCCGGTCGCCCTCCAGCCGGAAACCCAGCGCGGTCAGCGTCGCGCGCTGTTCGGCCTCGGGGATGTCCATGCCGACCAGGCTGCTGACCCGCGCCGGTTCCAGAAGGTAGCTGCGGGTCGTGTCGGGCACCGCGCCCGCCGTCACCACCTCGGAAGCCTCGCCACCGCAAAGCTCCAGGATCATCTGCGTCGCCCGTTCCAGGCCCGGTTGGGTAAAGGCCGGATCCACGCCGCGCTCGAAACGATAGCGCGCGTCCGAGTTGATCTTCAGCGCCCGGCCCGCCGTGGCGATGGCGATGGGATCCCAATAGGCGCTTTCCAGGAAGACGTTCACCGTCTGGTCCGAGCAGCCGCTATGCTCGCCGCCCATGATGCCGGCGATGCTTTCCGGGCCGGCCTCGTCGGCGATGATCATGGTGCCGGGGGCAAAGGCATAGGTCTTGCCGTCCAGCGCCAGCAATGCCTCGCCCTCGACCGAGGCGCGCACGGTCAGGTCGCCCTTGACCTTGTCGGCATCAAAGACATGCAGCGGCCGGTTCAGGTCGAAAGTGAAGAAATTGGTGATGTCCACCAGCGTGTTGATCGGCCGCAGCCCGATGGCGGTCAGCCGCTTTTGCAGCCAGTCCGGCGACGGCCCGTTCCTGACCCCGCGGATCAGCCGGCCGCTGAAGAACGGCGCCTTCGGTGCCATCTCGGGCATGATCGCCACCTGGATGGGCGAGGCGAAGCTGCCCGGCACGATCACGTCCTCGACCGGCTTCAACCGGCCGAGCCCGCGCGCGGCAAGGTCGCGGGCGATGCCATGCACCCCCAGCGCATCGGGGCGGTTCGGGGTGATCTTGATCTCGATCACCGGATCGACGGCCTCGGGCCGGTTCGCGGCCAGCCAATCGACGAACCTGTCGCCCACCTCGCCCGAGGGCAGCTCGATGATACCGTCATGCTCCTCCGACAGTTCCAGCTCGCGTTCCGAGGCCATCATGCCATGGCTTTCGACGCCGCGGATCTTGCCGACGCCCAGGGTCACGTCGATGCCGGGGACATAATCGCCGGGCTTGGCCAGCACCACGGTGATGCCGGCGCGGGCATTGGGGGCGCCGCAGACGATCTGCTTCTCGCCCTCGTCCGTCAACACCTTGCAGACCCGCAGCCGGTCGGCATCGGGATGCTGCTCGGCATGCAGAACCTTGGCCAGGGTGAAGGTCTTCAACTTGGCAGCCGGATCGGCCACGCCCTCGACCTCGAGGCCAAGGTCGGTCAGCGCCTCGGTGATCTCATCGAGGGAGGCTTGAGTGTCGAGATGCTCTTTGAGCCAGGAGAGGGTGAATTTCATTGCGGCGGCTCCGTCGGGTTTGCGCGACCCTTAGCGCATGGCGCGGCGGATTGGTAGGGTGGTGGAGCCGGATGCGCAGGGCCCTTGTCGCGACCCGACGACAAACTTCGCCCGTGCGCGGTCGCGGCTACGCGCAGGTTTCTTAGCAAGCGGGTATTGCGTCGCATCGGCGGAGACAACGATTCTTACGATGACCAATCGCGAAGAGTACTCTGCGAGGCTTTGTTGCGCAAAAGGTGCTTTGGGTATAGTTCCCCTTTCCTTGGACAGACTTATCCTGCGGCCATTGTCGTGGGCGTGCCGAGAGCCGTGTAACGGTTC